>JBEBCR010000333.1:0-8106 GCA_041157565.1 Planctomycetota bacterium
CGACGCGTCAGACGTCGAGGTTCGTCACCTCGAGGGCGTGGTCCTCGATGTACTTGCGCCGATCCTCGACGTCCTCGGACATCAGCGTGGTGAAGATGCGGTCGGCCTGGATCGCGTCCTCGACGCGCACGAGGTAGAGCTTGCGGCGCGAGGGATCCATGGTCGACTCCCACAGCTGGTCGGCGTCCATCTCGCCCAAGCCCTTGTAGCGCTGCACGTCGATGTCGCCTTGGGCGCTCTTGCGCATGGCGAGCGACAGCTGCACCGGGCCCGAGCACGCGACGGTCTCCTTGCCGCCCACGACCTGCCAGAGGATGGCGTCGCGGAACGAGACGCCCTTGGCCTCGAGGCTCGCCAGCGCGCGCGCGATGTCCTCGGCGTGCGCGGCGTGCGCGACCACCACGTCGGCCTCGTCGCGGCCGATCGGGCACTGCGGGCCGTCGTGCAGCTTGAGCTCGCCGCCGCGCAGCCCGCGCTGCAGCTCGACGAAGTTCTGCTGCTCGGAGAGCGAATCGAACCAGTGGTCCTTGCCGTCGACGCGCGCCCAATGGGTCGGCAGCCGCGCGCCGTCGAAGCGCGACAGCCACTCGTCGGCCGAGACGCGCGCCCACATGGGGAACGCGTCGCGCGAGAGGTCCTCGACGCGGCGCAGGTCCTCGCCGATCTGGCGCAGCGGCGCGCCTTCGAACGCGCGGCCGCCCTTCTCGTCGACGAGCGAGAGCGACTCGACGCCGCGCTCGATCATGATGCGCTTCAGCTCGGCGTCGGTGGTGACGTAGCGCGAGCCCTTCTTCGTGGTCAGCTTGTACAGCGGCGGCTGCGCGATGTAGAGGCGCCCGGCCTCGATGATCTGCGGCATGTGCCGGAAGAAGAACGTCAGCAGGAGCGTGCGGATGTGGCTGCCGTCCACGTCGGCGTCGGTCATGATGATCGTCTTGCCGTAGCGCAGCTTCGACATGTCGATCTCGTCGCCGATGCCGATGCCCAGCGCGGTGATGATCGTCTTGATCTCGGAATGGCCGAGCATCTTGTCGAGCCGCGCGCGCTCGACGTTCAGGATCTTGCCCTTGAGCGGCAGGATGGCCTGGAAGCGGCGGTCGCGGCCGCCCTTGGCCGAGCCGCCTGCGGAGTCGCCCTCCACCAGGTACAGCTCGGACTCCTCGAGGTTGCTGCTCTGGCAATCGGCGAGCTTCGTCGGCAGGTCGCCCGAGGCCAGCGCGCTCTTGCGCTGCACGAGCTCCCGCGCGCGCCGCGCCGCCTCGCGCGCCTCCTGGGCGCGCAGCGCCTTCTGGACCAGCGCCTTGGCGATGGCCGGATGCTCCTCGAGGTACACCTCGAGGTACGGCGCGACGACGGAGTCGACGATGCCCGCGACTTCGCGGTTGCCGAGCTTGTCCTTGGTCTGGCCCTCGAACTGCGGCTCGGGGACCTTGATCGACAGGATCGCGGTGAGGCCCTCGCGGAAGTCGTCCCCCGAAGGCATCTCCTGGTTGTCCTTCACCAGCTTGGCCTTCTTGATGTAGGCCGTCAGCGAGCGCGTCAACGCCGTGCGCAACCCCTGCACGTGCGTGCCGCCGCCGTGCGTGTTGATGTTGTTGACGAAGCCGAAGACCGTCTCGGCGTAGGCGTCGGTGTACTGGAACGCCACCTCGACCTCGTACTCGCGGTCGGGGTACAGCTCGGTGGTCGCGACCTTCTGGAGGTGCACCACGTCCGGATGCAGCGGCTTGCGGCCCGAGTTGATGTGGCCGACGAACGCCTGCAGGCCCTCCGGGTGGTGGTAGACCTCCTTCTGGCCGGTGCGCTCGTCCTCCAGCGTGATCGTCACGCCGCGCGTGCCCATCAGGTACGACAACTCGCGCAGGCGCGTCGCCACGCGGTTCCACTCGATCTCGGTGGTGGAGAAGATCTGCGCGTCGGGCTTCCACGACACCGTCGTGCCGCGCCGGTCGCTCTTGCCGAGCTCCTTGAGCGGCTTCTTCGTGTCGCCGCGCTCGAAGCCGATCGACCACGACTTGCCGTCGCGCTCGACGACCACCTCGAGCCACTCGGACAAGGCGTTGACGCACGAGACGCCGACGCCGTGCAGGCCGCCCGAGACCTTGTAGGCGTTCTTGTTGAACTTGCCTCCGGCGTGCAGCTTCGTCAGCGCCACCTCGACGGCCGGCTTCTTCTCGGTCGGGTGCATGTCGACCGGGATGCCGCGACCGTCGTCGCGCACGGTCACGCCGCCATCGGCGCGCAGCACGACCCAGCAGTTGCGCGCGTGGCCCGCCAAGGCCTCGTCCATCGAGTTGTCGACCACCTCCCAGATGAGGTGGTGGAGGCCGCGCACGTCGGTGTCGCCGATGTACATCGCGGGGCGCACGCGCACCGCCTGCAGGCCCTCGAGGACCGTGATGGACTGCGCGTCGTAGGCTTGCGGTTGGATCTCGCTGGTCATGTCGTTGTCTCGCGCTCGTGGGCGGCGCTCGGTCGCGCCGTGGCGAGGGCCGATTCAGCCCTTGCGCTTGTAGACGATCTTGTGGATGCGCTGGTCGCCCAGCAGCTGGTTGGCGGCGGCCGCGATGCCTTGGCCGGCGAAGGCGTTGAGCTCGGCGTGGTGGGCGGCGGAGGAGACCTCCACCACCGCCGTGCCGCGCGTGAACTTGACGACGCGCGCGTGGCGCCCGTACTCGGCGCCGAGCGCGGCGTGGATCGCGTCGTGGATGGCGCCTTCGCGTCCGCGCCGCGCCAGTCCGCTCTCGCGCCACCACGCCTGGACCGAGTCCCCCAGCCGGCGGAACCCCTCGCGGGGTCCCGAGCGGGCGATGATCCAGCGCCTGCGCGCTTCGCTCGAGTAGGGCTGGCGCGCCGACGTCGCGTCGTCGTTGTCTTCGCCCGCGTTCACGCCTCCACCGTGATGGGCATCACGATGTAGATGTAGTTCTCGCCGAGGGTGAACTTGCCGGGGCTGGTGCGTTCGTTGAACTCGAGCTTGACCAAGGCGCCTTCGGCGTTCTTCAGGCCTTCGAGCACGAAGTCGGGGTTGAAGGCGATCTCCGCCTGCTCGCCCTTGTAGTCGACGTCCATGCGCGCCCGCGCGCCGCCGCGTCCGACCGATTGCCCGGTCAAGCCCAGGTCGCCCGAGGTCAGCTTGAAGCGCACGGCGCGGGCCTCGGTGCCGGTGACGTTGGCGACGAGGCGCAGCTTCTGCGCCAAGGTCTCGCCATCGGCCTCGACGCGGTGCGACGACTCGCGCGGGATGACCGCCGAGTAGCGCGGGAACTCGCCGTCGATCAGGCGCGCGAAGATCTCCGCGTTCTTCGTCTTCAACCCGACCTGGTTGCCGCCGAAGTAGAGCTGCACCTGCTCGAGCGGATCCTCGATGACCCGGCAGAACAGGTTCATGCCCTTCGTGGGCACGATGGCCGGCTTGGGGCGGTCGACGGGGCGCAGCTCGGCCGGAGCCGAGGCCATCGCCAGACGGCGGCCATCGGTGGCGACCATCTTGAGGCTGGTGTCGTCCACCTCGGCGAGCACGCCGTGCATGGCGTAGCGCCCGGCGTCGCGCGCCGCGGCGAAGGCCGTGCGCGAGACGAGGCGCGTGAAGGCGCCGCCTTGCATGGAGAGCGTCTGCACGTCGCCGAAGCTGGCGATGACCGGGAACTCGTCCGGGTCCATGGTGACCAGCTCGCATTGGTCCTCGCCGCCCTGGATGGTGCAGGTCTGGTCCTGGGTGTACAGGACCACGGACTCGGCGCCGAGGTCGCGCACGAAGTCCAAGGCCACGCGCGAAGGCACCACGGCGATGCCGGGCTCGTCGACGCGCACCACGCCGGACTTTTCTTGCCCATCGTCGCTGGTGACGGGGATGCGGTAGCGCACGGAGCATTCGAGGTCCGTGCCGAGGATCTCGATGGCGTCGACCGTGGCGACGAGGCAGACGTTCTCGAGCACGGGCTTGGTGCTCTTGCCGGGGATGACGTTGTTCACGACGGCCAAGCCGTCGCGCAGCTTCGCGCGGTCGCAGGTGATCTTCATGGTTGCTTGCGGAGGAGAGGAGAAGCGAGTCGCCCAGCCAAGAACGGCGCTGCCTGTCTGGAGAGAGATGAAGATCTATTTCTTCATCATCTTCATCTAGGCCGGTCCTTTTCGTGGAGAACGAGCGGTGTGGCGGCCGCAAGTCGCGTTGGTTGCGGGACTCGCGGCGGCGCCGAGGCGGTGGATGATGCGGTTTGGACGGTGGAGACTTCGTGGAAGGCGAGCAGGTTGTGCACGACGATCCACGAGTCGTCGCTTCGCGGCCGCGAAGGCGCGTGGAGCAGCGTGGACAACCGCGGGGTTGTCCACAGCGAAACCACGGTCTCGCGGGCACGTCGCGCGACGTCTGAGGCAAGGAGCGTTGGCTTGTGGCCGAGCGGAAAACGAGCTCGATTTCGAGCGCCTCAGGGCGTTCGCGGGGCGGGTTTCCGGCCGGTCAGGCCAAGGGCCGCATTCTAGCCGATCAAGGTGGCTGAATACAGCGCGGGCGAGAGGGAATATGTCGCCGAAAGCGGCGCTTTTGGAATGATTTAGCGAATAGGAATTCGATCAGCTGGCGGTCGATGGAACAGCCCGCGCAGGGCTGGATTTCGGTCCTTCGCCAGTCGCCCACGAGGACGCGTCCCGCTCCGGTTGGCCGCATGGCGCGCGGCGCCTCGGGCACCGCGCGGAGCGAGCCCACGAGCACGCCCCGTGGCCTTGGTTGCGCGGGTGGCGCGCAACGGCGAACTCAGGGCTTCAAGCCGCGCAAGCGCGACAACAGATCGGCGACCATGTCGCCGCACTGCGGGTCGGACTTGCTCTTCTCCTCGATCTTGGCGATGGCGTGCACGACCGTGGAGTGGTCGCGGCCGCCGAAGTAGCCGCCGATGTCCTCGAGGGAGTGGTTGGTCAGCCGCCGTGCGAGGAACATGGCCACCTGGCGCGGGAAGGCGATGGCGTTCGTGCGCTTCTTGCCCTGCATCTCGCTGGCGCGCACGGCGAAGCGCTGCGACACGCAGGCGATGATCTCCTCCATCGTCGGCTCGCCGCGGCGCGCCGCGAACACTTCGCGCAGCGCCTCGCGCGCCGTCTCGACCGTCACCGGAGCGTTGACGAGGCTGCAGTGCGCCAGGACGCGCGTCACGGCGCCCTCGAGCTCGCGGATGTTGCTCTCGATGCGTTCGGCCAAGAGGCGCGCCACGTCGTCGGGGAACTCGCGGCCGCGGTCGCGGCTCTTGCGCTTCAAGATCGCCATGCGCGTCTCGTAGCAGGGCGGTTCGATCTCGACCACGAGCCCCCACTTGAAGCGCGAAACCAGCCGTTCCTGCAGCGTGGGGATGTCCTTGGGCGGACTGTCGGAGGACAAGACGATCTGCTTGCCGGCCTGGTACAGCGTGTTGAACGTGTGGAAGAACTCCTCCTGCGTGCGCTCCTTGTTGGCGAGCAGGTGGATGTCGTCGACGACCAGCACGTCGACGTTCCTGTACTTGTCGCGGAAGCGCTGCAGGTCGCTCTTCTCCAGCGCGTCGATGAAGTGGTTCACGAACGACTCGCACGACAAGTAGAGGATCCGCGCGCCCGGATTGCGGGCGAGGATCGAGCCGCACATCGACTGCAGCAGGTGCGTCTTGCCGAGTCCGACCGAGCCGTGCAGGAAGAACGGGTTGTAGGTCTTGCCCGGCGCTTCCGCCGCGCCCGCCGCCGCCGCGTGGGCGAAGCGGTTGCAGGGGCCGACGACGAAGTTGTCGAAGGTGTACTTGGGGTTGAGGACGAGCTCGCCCGGCACGGCGGCGGGCGCCGAGGGCGTGGCGCGCGGGCGCGCCAAGGCGGCGGGCGCCGACGTGGCGCTCTCGCGCTCTTCCTCGCGCGGGCGGACGAGCTCGGCGTCGACCTCGACCACGATCTGGCGCGGCGAACCGAACACGTCGCGCGCCGCCTCGCCCATCTCCGCCAGGTAGTTGGAGACGATCCAGTTGCGGGCGAAGTCGTTCTGCACCGCGAAGGCGAGCACGTGGTCGTCGCAACGCACCAGGGCCGAGCGGCGGAACCAAGTCTGGAACGCCTCGGCGCGGATGCGCGCCTGGAGGGCGCGCGTGACCGTGTCCCAGGTGCGGGCCAGGTGGTCCGTCTCGCCTTGCAAGGCGGCGGCGCTGGCTTGGGGCATGGAGCCGGAGTCCATCGAGTGGCGTTGGTTGGGCTGCAGGGGGGGACGCCCTGGGCGCGGTTGGCGCGTCAGGGCGGGGCGGGGAGCGGACGTGCGCTGCAGGGGGGCTGCTGACGCGGTGCGCGACGGGGTGCTGCGAGAGAGGCAGGCGTCGTCGCGGAGGGGTGATTGTGACGATGCGCGCAACACCGTCAACGAGTTCTTCACACGCGGCACGCAACCCGCGTGGACGTGCGAGGGTTAGCGCGACGAGGAAAAAGTTCTCCGCAGGATATCCACAGCCATGTGGATATCTTCGGCGCTGCTGTCGCGGCCTAGCGACAGACGCAGAGCGGCGCGGGCCGCCTCGCGCGCAAAGCCGCAGGCGAGCAACACATGCGATGGTTCCAGCGAGCCGCTGGCGCAGGCGGATCCGGCGCTGCACTCGAGTCCCTCGAGGTCGAGGCGCGCCACGAGCGTCCGTCCGTCCACATGCGGCAGACCGATGTTGAGCGTGTTAGGCAGGCGCTGTGGATCGTCCAGCCGTGGACCGTGGAGGCGCAGTCCTGGGACGCTGGCCTCCAGTTGGCTCCACAATAGTTGGCAGTTGACCTTCATGGCCGCCGCCACCGTGGGCTGCTCGGCCTGCGCCAGCTCGAGGGCCAGGCTCGCCGCCGCGATGCTCGCCACCGGCTCGGTGCCCGGGCGCCAGCCATGCTCCTGGCCTTCGCCGTCGCCCAGCGGGACGAACGGCGTGCCGGCGCGCATCCACAGCAGCCCCACTCCCACGGGGCCGCCGAACTTGTGGGCGCTGAAGGCGGCCATGTCGGCTCCCATGGCGCGCACGTCGCAGGGGATGCGGCCGGGTGCTTGGGCGGCGTCGACCACCAAGGTTGGTTGCAGGCCCGCCGTGTTCAGGGCCGCCTTCACCGCGGCGAGTGGCTGGACGGTGCCGAGCTCGTTGTTGGCGAACTGCACGGCGACGACCCCGGCCCCCACCGCCTTGGCGGCGGCCACGACGGCGTCCGGGTCGACCCGGCCACGTTCGTCGACTGGCACCAGCGACCAGGGAGCCCCGCTCGCCGCCAGGCGTCGCGTCGCTCCCAGCACCGCGTGGTGCTCGACGCTGGTGGCGACGACGCCCCCGCCGCGCGCGCGGTGCGCGCCGTGCAGCGCCAGGTGCAGCGCTTCGGTGGCGCCGCCGACGAACGCGAGCTCCTCCTCGCGCACGCGCAGCGCGGCCGCCGCCTGCGCGCGCGCGTCGTCGAGCAGCGCGCGCGCCGCGCGCCCCGAGGCGTGCACGCTGGAAGGGTTGCCGAGCGGCGCGTCGAGCAGGCTCGCGAGCAGCGCGCGCGCCTCTGGCCGCAGCGTCGTCGTCGCGTTGTGGTCGAGGTGGACGCGCTTCACGGGAATGGCCAGGGCGTCGCGGACAAGGTGCGCAGGTACAGCGACTCGTACTCGAGCACGACGGAGTCGCGCGCGAAGCGCTCGACGGCGATCTCGCGCGCCCGCCGTCCCATGGAGAGCGCGCGCGCGCGATCGACGAGCAGCGCGCGCAGGTGGCCGGCGAACGCCGCCAGATCGTCGAGTGGAGCGAGCAGTCCGCACTCGCCGTGCGCCACCACTTCGGAGACGCCGCCGACGTCGGTGGCGACCACGCTGGTGCCGCAGGCCATGGCCTCCAGCGCCGACAGGCCGAACGACTCGTCCGAGGAGCTCAACGCGAACACGTCGGCCGGCGCGAGCAGTTCCGGCAGCGCGTCGCGCTCGCCGAGGAACAGCACGCGGGAGCCGATGCCGAGCTCGCGCACGACGGCGCGTGTCGCGGCGTGCTCCGGACCGTCGCCAACCAGCACGAGCCGCGCGTCGAGGCCCTCGGAGGCGCGCGCGAAGGCGCGCACGAGCCAGGGCACGCGCTTGATCGGACGGAAGTTCGAGACGTGCACCACCGTGGGCGG
>JBEBCR010000334.1:0-17726 GCA_041157565.1 Planctomycetota bacterium
GATGGAGCGCATGCTTCCCCCCCGCCCGCGCGCAGCGACCATGCCAGGAGCGCCTCGATGAAGCGCGCCCTGCTCTGGTTGGCGCTCGTCGCAGCGGCCTGCGCGGCGGCTTGGTGGTTCCTGCTCGATCGCCCTCGCGGCGAGGGCGAGGGTCCGCTCGCGCCGCCCTCCGTCGATCGTCCGAGGGAACGCGAGGAGGGAACGAACCTGGCGCAACCACCGCCAGTGGAGCCCGCGCCCGCCGCCCCGCTCGCCGGACCGCGCCTCTCCGGAAGGGTGCTGCAAGCCGGCGCGCCCGCCGCGGGAGCGCGCCTCGTCGCGCGACTCGACGGACGCGACTTGGGGCTCGCCACCAGCGCGGCGGACGGTGCCTTCGCGCTGCCGCTCGAGGTGTCGGAGGCGCGCGGCGCGCTGCTCCTCGAGGCCGCGCGCACGATCGAACTCGAGGTACTGCAGCCCGGTTGGCTGCCGCTGCATGCGCCCGTGCGCCTCGCCGAGCCGCGCCCCGCGCGCGCCGACGGGCTCGTGCGGGAGCTCAAGCGCGGGGGCTGCGTGCTGGCGCGCGTGCAGGACGACGCCGGACGTCCCGTCCACGGTGCGCGCGTCGCCTTGGAGGTGCGAGCCAAGGCGGAAGCGGACGGGGTGGAGCGTTGGACGACCGTGCTGGCGCGCGAGGCGGACGAACATGGACGAGCGGCCCTGGGGTTCGTGTCCGAGGCGGTCTACCGGGTGCGCGCGCGCGCCGATGGTGCCGGCGCCTGCCTGCTGGAGCCGGAGCGTCTCGCCACCAACGAGCTGCACGAACGCGCGTTGACGCTCTCGGGCGACGCGCGCCTCTCGGGCGTCGTCCTGGCTCCCGACGGACGAGCGTGCACCGGACTCGCGCTCTTGGCGTTGCCGCAAGGGATGACGCGCGCCCAGGCGGCGCAGGGCGAGGCCCAGGAGGACGCGGGCGGGCTGGCGTGGTCGAAGGTCGCGACGGACGAGCGCGGGCGGTTCGCGTTCGACGGACTGCGCGCCGGACTGCGCTGGTCGATCGTCTCCGATCCCGAAATGGCGTGGAGCACGGGGACGCCCACGGCCTTCGCGGGAGGCACCGAAGGGATCGTGCTGCAAGCGGCCCAGCACGGCCTCGCCGTGCGCCTGCGCGACGACGAGGGACTGCCCGTCGTCGGCGCCCTCGCGACGTTGGCGCCGGAGGACGGCCTGCAGCCGCTCGTGCGCACCACCGACCGCGAAGGACGAGCCTGGTTCGCACTGCGCAGCGACGGGTGGCACGTGCTCTCGGCGCGCCAACGCGGGCGCGTCGACTTGGAGGAGCGCCTCGAACTCGCCGCGGGGACCATGTCGAGCGCCGAGTTCACGTGGCCCGCGCGCGAAGCTCCCGCCAGCGTGCTGGTCGAGGCCGTCGACCAGCGTGGTCGCAAGCTGTCGCCCTCGCACCTCGTGCTGCGCTTCCCCTTGAGCGGCCGCGCCTACGACGCGGAGGACCTGCCCATCGTCGACGGCCTCGTGGAGCGGGCGCCGGCCGGCGAGTGGTTGGCGGAGCTCGCCTATCCGGAGTCGGCGCGGATCGTGGCGCAGGAGCCGCAGACGCTCAAGCTCGAACCCGAGCGGCGCGCGCAGGCGACGTGGCGCGCCACAACCGGCGTGTCGGTCGCCCTGCGCGTCGGCCAGGCGGAGCTGCCGCCGGTGGGCGAACTTCCGCAGGACCCGCAGGCCGCGCGCCGCGCCTTGCGCGATCGAGCGGGCTTCGAACTGGTGCCCGTCGGGGCGGAACGCGGCCTGCGCGCGCGGCTCGCCGACGGATCGACGGAGAACCTGCTGCTGCCGGGCGACGAGGGCGTGCTCGTCGAGGCGCTGCCCGAAGGACCGCTGGCCGTCGCGATGCGCGGCGCGAACTGGAGCGCCGAGCCGCAGTGGTTCGAACTGCGCGAAGGCGTCGTGCTGGAGCTGGCGCCGCGTCGTTCGCCCTGAGGCGCCGACGCCCGCGGCCGCCCGGCCTGCCGGACGGCCGCGAGGCGGTCGGATCCGCTCGCCGGGCGCGCTACTTGGCTGCGGACTTGGCGGCTTCGATGCCGTAGTCGAGCTGCCAGGCGGGCATGTCGCCGCCCGCTCCGACGAGGTAGTGCTCGAACCACTGCACCATGCGCAGCGCGTAGTCGAGGCGCGCGCACGCCTTGCGGTTGCCGTGGCCCTCGCCGGGGTACAGGACGAGCCGCACCGGGGCCTGGCCGCGCAGCTTGAGGTGGCGGTACATCGAGCGCGACTGTCCGGGATCGACGCGCGGGTCGTCCTTGCCGTGCATGATGAGCAGCGGCGTGCGGCACTTGTCGGCGTGGGTGACGGGGCTGCGCTCGAGGAAGAAGTCGACCGCCTCCCACGGACGCTTCAAGGAGTGCACGAGGAACTCCTCGTTGGGGATGTCGGTGGTGCCGGTCTTCGACAACTTGTCGCCGATGCCCACGAACATGACGCCCGCGGCGAAGCGCTCGCTGTGGCGCGTCGAGCACCACGCGGTGGCGTAGCCGCCGTAGCTGCCGCCGGTGATGCCGACCTTCTTCGGGTCGGCCAGGCGCCCGCCGGCCTCGCCCGCGAAGTGGTCGACGGCGTCGACGAGGTCGTCGAACTCCTTGCCCGCGGCGTCGGCCTGGCCGAGCTTGCTGAAGGCCACGCCGCGTCCCGTGCTGCCGCGGTAGTTGGGATAGAACACGGCGATGCCCATCTCGGCCAGCATCTGCCCCGGCCGCGAGTAGTTCGTCAGCCAGCCGTCCATCTCGTGGGCCTCGGGACCGCCGTGGACCGACAGCACGAGCGGGTGCGCGTTGGCCATCTTCTTCTCGCGCAGCGGGCGGACGAGGATGCCCTGCAGCTCCAGTCCATCGCGCGCCTTGAAGGACACGACCTCCTGCCGCGCCATGGGGGCCTCGGCCATCCACGGGTTCGAGTCCGTGCGACGCGTGGCGCCCTTGCCGTCGGCGCGCAGGACGTAGAGCTCCTGCGCGTGGCGCGCGGTGCTGCCGACGAGCGCCATCGTGCCGCCGTCGTCGGAAGTCGAGATGGACGCCCACGCCGCCACGCCCGAAGGCACGAGCTCCGTCGAACCGGCGACCTTGCCGTCGGCGAACCGCGTGCGGCGCACGAGCGAACGGCAGCCGTCGGTCACCATGTGCACCAGGCCGGACGAGTCCCAGGTGGCGATGGTCGAGTCCGCCAGCGCGCCGGCGCCGAGCACGTCGACGAAGTCGCCGCCTTCCGAGGGCGCGACCCACAGGCGTCCCGCCGAGGGATCGTGCACGTCCTCGCCGGCGACGAGCCACACGTGCCGCGCGTCGACGCTCCAGCCGACGTCGCCCAGCTTGCCGGGATTCTCGAACTTCGCGAGGACGCGACCGTCGGCGGCGTCGAGCACGCGCACGCGATGGCGCGTGTATTCGTCGTCGACCAGCGGCGTCGGCGCCGAGGACACGAGGATGCGTTCGTCGCGCGGGCTCCACTCGAGCTGGTGGACGTGCTCGGCATGCTCGAGCACCTTGGGCTTGGCGCCGCCGTCGAGGCGCGCGACGTGCACGCGCGAGTACGGCAGGTCCTCCTCGTAGACCTGCTGCTTGAAGCCCTTGTCTTCGCCTTGCTTGCGCGCGGCGGCGGGTTCCTCCGCGGCGAGCAGCGCCACGCGATCGCCGGTCGGGCTGAAGGAGTACTCGACGATGGAAGTCGCCAGCTCGACCTGCTTCTTCGCCTCGCCGCCGTCGAGCGGCAGGACGTGCAGCGCCGTCTGCTTGTCGCCCTCGCGCTTGGCGAGGAAGGCGATGCCCTTGCCGTCCGGCGTGAAGGACGGCTTGCCGATGTTGACCTTGCCGGCGATGTAGGGACGCGAGGCCCCGGACTCCACGTCGAGCACGTGCAGCTCGGTCCACGGCGCGCCGTCGTCGTCGACGCCGGCGTTGCGCGGCACCGCCACGAGGTAGGCGACCTTGGCGCCGTCGGGCGACACGCTGGCGCCGGCGACGTTCTTGATGGACTCGACGCGGCGCGGCGTCCAGAAGGGCTCTTGGCCGTTCGAGATGGACGTGGCGGCGCACAGGAACAACGCGCTGGCAGCTAGGCGGATCATCGTCGGCTCCGTTCTCTTGGTCGGGCGCGTCGCGGGACGCGGCGCGCAGATTCTAGTGGCTGGAGGCCGCGCCCGTACGCGCCGGCCCGGGTCCCCGACGCCGGATCCGCGCCGCGCGGACCGAACCGCGCTCAGGGCCCGGTGGCCTTGCGCGCCTCGCAGCCGCCCGCGAAGGCCGGGCGCCCCTCGACGAGCCGGGCGCCGTCGACGACCAGCCAGGCCTCCGAGGCCCCCGAGCGCCGCAGCAGGGCCTGCATGGCGCCATCGTCGCCGGAGAGGGCGCCCGCGGCCTCCTGCGCCAACTCGAGGAAGGGCTCGCGTGGATCGCGACCCGCGCGACGCGCCGCATGCCACCGAGGCGTGAAGCGCGGAGTCTCGAGCGCGACGCGACGCTCCGCGTAGGCCGACAACAAGAGCGTCTCGCCGCGCGAAACGAGAAGCGCGCGCTCGCTCGACTGCTCGCGCAGCAGCCGGACGTCGTCGAACCAGCGGCGCGATTCGACGCCGGAGGCGACGCGTCCCCGCGCGTGGTGCTGCGCCTGCGCGGCGAGGCGCGCCGCGCCGCACAAGAAGAACGGCGTGGCGACGAGCGCGGCGAAGGCGAGCCCGGTGGAGGCGAGCGCCACGCCCCCCAGCACGGCGAGGCAGGCGATCGAGTTGTAGGCGAAGAACAACTGGCTCGCGCCAGCGGCGGAGACGAGCAACGCGGCGCCGAAGCCAGCGAGGGCGCACCCCCACAACGCGGAGCGGAAGTCGGCGTCGTCCTCCACCGCTTGGTCGCGCGGGGGATGCCACGCCCCGCGAACGGCCCACGCCAGCGCCGGCCCGGCGAACACGAAGAGCCACGCGGGAAACAGGATCCACGCCTGGGGCCAGCCGAGGCCGCTCGCCTGCACGGAAGCGGCGTCGACGAAGGCGGCGAAGGGCTCGACGCGGAACATCGACTGCGCGTAGCCATCGGCGGATCCGCCCAGCCGCGCGAAGGTCGGCGCGGCTCCGAGCAGGGCGAGGAACGAGGCGAGGAAGAGCCCTTGGCGCACCGCGCGCGCGCGCCACGCCAGCCAGGCTCCACCGGCGGCGAGGCCGGCGACCAGCACGGGCGCGGTGCTGCCCTTGGCCCCCGCCATGGCCCACGCGCCGACGACGACCTGCACGGCGATCGAAAAACGGGCGCCGCCGCTGCTCGACGCGCGCAGCAAGGCCCGCACGCGCTCCAGCGTGGCGATGAAGAGAAGCAGCCCGAGCGCCGTCGTGGGGCTGTTCCACAGGCCTGCCTCGAAGAACGCGTTCGAGCGCCACGCTTCGGCGCCGGCGACGCCGATGGCGCGCATGGCGAGCGCCGGATCGCAGGCGAAGAGCAGCGCGAGACCGGCGGCGACGCCCGCCTTGGCGCCGGCGAGGCGACGCGCCAGCATCGCCGCCGACAACACCACCAGCACGGGCACGAGCGAGGCGAGCAGCGACATCGTGGTCGAGGCCACCCCGAGCCCCAGCGTGCGCGCGGCGACGGCGGGCAGCGCGTAGGCGTGGACGTGGTAGTCGAAGGCGAGTCCGGCGACGCGCGGGTCCTGCATCAGCGGACCGCGCAGGTATTCGGCGGCGTTGCCGGCGTGCCACAAGAGGTCCGGGTCGTAGTCGGCCGGACGCAGCTCGGGATCGCGATGGTGCGCGCGCAAGGCGGCGGCGCCGGCCAGCGCGAGCCACCACCACGACGCGCGCGGCGGAACGCCCGACGACGCGCGCCAGCACGCGGCCCCGACCAGCACGCACGGCAGCCACGCCATGGTCGGATCCCACAGGCGCAGGCACAGCTCCGCGGCGGCGAGGTGCAGCACGAGTCCCGTGGCGAGCCCGAAGGTCGCTCGCTCCAGGAGGTCGTCGTCGGGCGCGAACTTCGCGCGCAAGAGCAGCCCGGGCAAGGCCACCACGAAGACCAAGTAGCCCGCGAGGAGGACCGCGGAGGACCACGCGTGGTCGAGGTGCGCGGGGCGCGCGAGCACGATGGCGCAGAGCGCCGCGGCGCAGGCGAGGGGGCGCAGGAGGCTCATGCGGCTCTCGCGCGGGGTTGGCCGCGCGGCGCGTCGGACCTCAGGGGTAGATGCGGTACATCATGCGCGGATACGGGCTCGCCTCGCGCACGTGCTCGATGCCGCAGATCCACGCCACGGTGCGTTCGAGCCCGAGGCCGAAGCCGCCGTGCGGCACGCTGCCGTACCGGCGCAGGTCGAGGTACCAGCTGAAGGCCTCCTCCGGCAGCTTGTGCTCGGCGATGCGGCCGCGCAGCACCTCGAGGTCCTCCTCGCGCTGGCTGCCGCCGATGATCTCGCCGATCCCCTCGGGCGCCAGCACGTCCACGCACAAGGCCTTGCGCGGGTCCGCCGGATCGCGCTTCATGTAGAAGGCCTTCACCTCGTGCGGGTAGCGGTGCACCATCACCGGCTTCTGGTACTGGTTCGAGATGATCGTCTCGTCCGGCGCGCCGAAGTCGTCGCCGTACTCGTGCTGCCCCGGCGCGTGCTTCTCGATCAAGGCATGGGCGTCGTCGTACGACAGGCGCGGGAAGGGCGGCACGATCGCCTCCAGCTTGGCGACGTCGCGCTCGAGCGTGGCGAGTTCGACGCGACGGCGCTCGAGCACGCGCTTGACGACGAAGCACAGGAGGTCCTCGGCGTGCTTCATGACGTCGTCGAGTGTCGCGTAGGCGATCTCGGGCTCGAGCATCCAGAACTCGGTCAGGTGCCGGCGCGTCTTGCTCTTCTCGGCGCGGAAGGTCGGGCCGAAGCAGTAGACCTTGCCGAAGGCCATGGCGGACGCTTCGGCGTACAGCTGGCCGGACTGGGTCAGGTACGCCTTCTCGTCGTCGAAGTACTCGACCTCGAACAACGTGCTGGTCCCCTCGCAGGCCGCGGGAGTGAAGATCGGCGAATCGACGCAGATGAAGCCTTCCTGCTCGTAGAAGTCGCGGATCGCCTTGGCGACGCAGTCGCGGATGCGCAGGATGGCCCACTGGCGGCGGCTGCGCAGCCAAAGGTGGCGGTTCGACAGCAGGAAGTCCGGCCCGTGCTCCTTGGGCGTGATCGGGAAGCCCTCGACCTTCTGCAGGATCTCGCCGCCGACCACCGAGACTTCGACGCCGCCCGGGGCGCGCTCGTCGGCCTTGACGACGCCATGCAGGACGAGGCTCGATTCCTGGCCGAGGCGCCCGACTTCGTCGAAGAAGGCGTCGCCCACGTCGCCCTTGAACACGACGGCCTGCACGTAGCCGGTGCCGTCGCGGAACTTGAGGAAGTGGAGCTTGCCCTTGGAGCTCTTGTCGGCCAGCCACCCGCGCATGGTGACGGTGGAGCCGACGTGCTGCTTGAGGTTCTCGATGGCGACGATGGGATGCATGGGATGCTGGCGTGGCTGTCAGGGGAAGGCCGCGTAGGCCGATTGGATCTGGATGTCGTGGATGCGGCCGCCGCGCACCAGGACGCGCCCCTTGCAGGCGGCGCCGTCGCGGCGGGCTTCGACGACGATGTCGTGGTCCCCGGCGCCCGCATCGAGTTCGGCGGGCGGGGTGACGAAGGTGATGCGCTCGTAGCCCAGCGCGAGCAGGCGCGACACGACGCGGTCGGCGAGCCCGCCGCCAAGCGGCGCCAACTGCCCGGGCTGGGGCAGGAGCTCCTCGCGGCGCCGCGACTCGTCGGCCACCACGATGCGGTCCTCGACGCGCCGGGCGAGGTCGCGCAGGTCGAGCAGCGCGTGCTCGACGCGCCGCAGATCCAGCTCGCGCGCCTGGTCGCGGGTCGCAGCCAGCGCCTTGGCCACCTCGCCCAGCGACGCCTCGAGGCGTTCGAGCCGCGCGCTGGCCTCCTTGGCTCGCGCCTGCAGCACGAGGGCCGCCGCGACGGCGGCTGCGGCGGCGACGATCGCTCCCGCTGCGGCGATGGCCGTCCACGGGACGCTTGCCGACGAAGCGCCCTCGCCTTGGAGGAGGGCGGCCTGCAGGATGGACAAGCAGATCATGCACGAGGCAGAGTACCACGCTCCCGCGGTGCCTCCAACCGCGTCCGCCATGGCACCTTCACCCGCGCCCAACGCAGCCGGCCCCGCGAAGCTCGCGCGCTCCATGGCGCTTGGACTGGCCGTGGCGGTGGTGGCCTACACGCTGTGGGTCCTGTGGGCCGACGTCGAGGGCTTGCGCGCGGCCTGGGCGCGCCTGCCAGCCCATCTGCTCGTCGCCTCGTGCTGCTTGAGCTTCGCCAACTACATCGTGCGTTTCGCGCGTTGGCAGCTGTACCTGCGCTGGCTCGGGCTCTCGCTCCCCGCCCGAGCCTCGTTCCGCATCCACCTCGCCGGACTCGCGCTGACCGTCTCGCCCGGCAAGATGGGCGAGGCGGTGAAGAGCTGGCTGCTCCTGCGGCGCACGGGCGCTCCCGTGGCGACCACGGCCCCCATCGTCGTGGCCGAGCGCGCCACCGACCTGCTCGGCTTCCTCGTGCTGCTCGCCGCCTGCGGCGCCGGCGCCGTCGACGGCGCGGAGTGGATCGCATGGACCACCTCGGCCCTGGTCGCGCTGCTGCTCGTCGCGCTGTGGTGCCGCCCGTTGCAGGAGGCCGTGCTGGAGCGCGCCGCGCGGCGGCCGGCGCTCGCGGGCGCGGCCGTCGCGCTGCGCGGCTCGCTCGAGGCGTCGCGCACCCTGCTGTCGCCCGCGCGGCTCGCGCTGCCCACCCTGCTGGCGGCCGCCGGCTGGTCGCTCGAATGCCTGGGCTTCCACCTGCTGGCCTCGACATTCGCCCCGCTCGAGCTGGCCCAGACCACGGCCATCTTCGCGCTCGGCGCGCTCGCCGGCGCCGTGGCGTTCGTCGCGCCGGGCGGAGTGGGAGTCACGGAGGCCTCGATGACGGCGCTGCTCGGGCACCGCTACGCCGCGCTGGGCGTGGCTGGCGCCTCCGGGGCGGCCGCCGCCGCCACCTTGGCGGCGCGCCTGTGCACCCTGTGGTTCGCCGTGGCCATCGGCTGGATCGCCTTGGCGCTCGAGCGCCGAGCCAGCTCCGCAGGGCGCGCCTGACCGTCAATTATTTTTGACTAGAGCTCCGCGCTCAGGGGCGGTCCGGGCGCGCGGAGGCCCCGTGCTCGCGCTCGAGGAGCTCGAGGAAGCCCGCGCGCGCCCGCTCCAGGGCGGCGACTCCCGCGGCGTCGGGCTCGATGGGATCGCGCAGCGCGATGCCGCGCGCGGCGAGCGGCGCCAACTCAACCGTCTCGCCCCCGGCGCGGCGCGCGGCCCATTGCGCCTGCAGCGCGGCCCCGAGCGCGGCCGTCTCCGCCTCGGCGAGCGGCACGACGCGCAACGCCAGCGCGTCGGCGAGGACCCGCGTCCAAAGCGGCGAACGCGAGGCGCCGCCGACGAGGCGCACTTCGGCCGGCGCGAGCCCGAACAGGCGCAGTCGTGCCAGGCACAGCGCCAGCCCGTGCGCGACGCCCTCCACGACGGCGCGCCCGAGCGGCCCTGGCGCCAGCATGCCGCCGCGCAGCCCGGCGAAGGAGCCGGTGGCGCGCGGCAGGGCCGGCACGCGCTCGCCGGCGAGCCACGGCAGGCAGACGAGCCCTTCTCCGCCTGCGGGCGCGGCCAGGGCGAGGCGCGCCAGCTCGTCGTGCTCGAGCGCGAAGCCGCGCCGCAACTCCTCGAGCACGCCCGTGCAGTTCAGGAGGCACAGGAGCGGCAGCCACGCGCCCGCGGAGTCGCAGAACGGCGAGACGAGCGCGCGAGGATCGAGGATGGGCTTCGCGCTGCGCGCGAAGATGGTGGCCGAGGTGCCGAGGCTCGCCACGACCACGCCCTCCGCCGCCGCGCCGGCGCCGATGGCGCTCATCATGTTGTCGCCGCCGCCGGCCGAGACGGGCACGCCGTCGGGGAGTCCGAGGCGGCGCGCCATGTCCGGCAGGAGCCCGCCCACGATGGCGTCGCTCGGCACGAGCGGCGGCAGCTTGCGCTCGATGCCGCCGCCGATGGCCTCGAGCATCGCGTGGTCGTGGCGGCGCGTCGTCGGGTCGAGCCAGCCCGTGCCGGATGCGTCGCCGGGTTCGGCCGCGCGGACGCCGCACAAGCGCGCGTTGATCCACTCGTGCGGCAGCAGCAGCGCGTCCGCGCGGCGCCACTCGTCGCCCCGGCGACGGATGGCGTGCAGCGCCTTCGAGGCGGTCCAGCCGACCGGCACGGCGCGCGCGAGGCGCGCCGCCAGCTCGTCCGCCTCGTCGGCGGTCTCCGTGTCGCACCACAACTTCGCCGGCGAGACGGGTTCGTCGCGCTCGTCGACGAGGACGCACCCGTGCTGCTGCCCGCTGACGCCGATGCCCAGCACCTCGACGGGCGCGGAGGCGGAGGCCAGCGCCGCGCGCGCGGCCGCCACGACGGCCTCGAGCCACTCGCGCGGGTCCTGCTCGGCGCGGCCCGTGGAGGACGGCGCGAGCGGCGCGTGGGCGCGCGCTCCGCGCCCCAGCGTTGAGCCGTCGTCGCAGGCGACCAGCAGGGCCTTGGTGCCCTGCGTGCCCACGTCGATGCCCAAGGTCGCCGCGCGACGCATGGCTCAGCCGCGCACGCCGAGCATGTGCTCGGTCATGCGCTGGTCGAGGCGCTCGTGGTGCAGCCCCTCTGCGCCGACCGCGGCGGCGTCGATGGCTAGGGCGCGCAGCGCCTTGGCGCGCTCCTTGGAGTACGGCCCCGACAGCAGCGGATCGAGCGCCTGGTCCCGCGCCTCGGCGATCCACGCCTTGACCTCGGGATCGGCGTCGAACTGCTGGGCGCGCAACTTGAGCATCTTGTAGGTGCGCATCGAGCCGCGCGCGAACTCCCACACGCCGGCGTCGTCCTCGACCCGGTAGGCGTGGCTGTCGAAGTGCCGCGGCCCCTCGTAGCGCGGCGTGCCGCTCGTGCCCTCGAGCAGGCGCACCAGCAGGAAGGCCTGCTTGAGGTCCTCCGAGCCGAAGCGCAGGTCCTGGTCGTAGCGGCCGATGCGCTGCGCGTTGAGGTCGATGTGGAACAACTTGCCGCACCACAACGCCTGCGCCACGGCGTGCGTGAACGACAGCCCCGCCATGGTCTCGTGCGCCACTTCGGGGTTGACGCCGACCATCTCCTTGTGGGCGAGCTTCTCGATGAAGTGCAGCATGTGGCCGGTGGTCGGCAGGTAGATGTCGCCGCGCGGCTCGTTGGGCTTGGCCTCGAGCGCGAAGCGCAGCTTGTGGCCCTGGTCCTTGCACCACGCGCACAGGAAGTCGAGCGCGTCCTTCATGCGCTGCAGCGCGACGCGCGGATCGCGGCAGGCGTCGGCCTCGCTGCCCTCGCGCCCGCCCCAGAACACGTAGGTCTCGGCGCCCAGCTCGACGCCCAGCTCGATCGCGGCCATCGTCTTCTGCAGGGCGAAGGCGCGCACGCGCGGATCGTTGGCCGAGAACGCGCCGTCCTTGAAGATCGGCTGCGAGAAGAGGTTGGTGGTCGCCATGGGCACGCGCATGCCGTGGTCGGCCAGCGCGCGCTTGAAGTCCTTGACGATCGCGTCGCGCTCGGCGGCCGACGAGCCGAACGGCACGAGGTCCTCGTCGTGCAGGTTGACCCCCCACGCGCCGCACTCGGCGAGCTTCCGGACGATGCGCGTGGGCGCCTGCGCGGCGCGCGTCTGGTGGCCGAAGGGGTCGCGGCCGGTGTTGCTGACCGTCCACAGGCCGAAGGTGAACTTGTCTTCAGGGCGGGGCGAGAAGGCGTCCATGCCAATGGTGTACCCCCTCCAGCCCCGCGGCGCGAGCAGGTCGCGCCCGCCTCCGCGCTAGCCGCGGCGCCAAGCAGGCCAGAGGCAGGCGAGCGCGCCAAGCAGGCACAGCCACTGCAGTTCGAGGCCCTCGGTGGCCGGCGCGCGCGCGGGCTCCACGACGAAGGCCTCGCCGGAGCCGGATCGCCCCTCGATGGACGCGCAACCGGTGCACGACAGTCGCGCCTCGTCCATGAAGCGCGCGAGTCGCGCGCCGAAGGCCTCTGGCGAGCCCGACAGGCGCAACTCGGAGAAGGCCAGCCAGACGATGCCGGGCTCGGAGGCGGACAAGACGACGCCATCGTGCCGCTGGAGGCGACGGGCGAGCGGGATGTCCGCCAACGTCGTCCGCGCGACGCCCACCAACGACGCGCCCTCGTCGTCGAAGGAGATGGCGCGGCTCGCGCCCGCGGGGGCGAGCCGCACCTCGAGCACGGTCTCGTCCTCGCCCGGACCACGCTCGCGCGCCACCAATCCACGGTCCGCGGCCCAGGCGCGCACGAAGTCGACCAGCACGCGCGGCAGGTCGGGATCGTGCACGACGCTCGAGGCGGGACCTCCGGCCGCCACCAGGCGCGCCTCGGCGCCATCCCATGCGCGGTCGAGCACGAGGCCGTCCTCGAAGCGGCGCTCGACGAGCCCGGGGCGCGGCGTGCGCGCGGCCACGAACGCCCACGCCTGCCTGGGCGGCGCGGGCAGGCGGTCGACCACCCACAACGCGTCCTCGGCGTCGGGCGCGTCGAAGCGTCCAGCATGGCGCAAGCGCCCCGGCAGGACGCGGCGATCGAGGCGCGCTCCGCTGTCGACGATGGCCCCCTCGACGCGCCAGTCCGCCTGCGCGCCGCGCGCGGCCAGCCACCCCTCGCAGGCCGACAAGGCCGACTCGAGGCGCGTCGCGCCGCCTTCCTCGAGCAGCATCTGCGGTCGCAGGTCGATGTGCACCTGCCATCTGGACTCCACGGAGCCGACGCGCGGCCCGGCGCTGGCCAGGACGACGAGGGCCAACGCCAGCGGCAACCACGCTCGCGACCAGTCGGGCCGCGGTCGCGGTGCTCCATCGGCGGCCGAGGCGCGCAGGAGGCGCCACAACTCGAGCGTGGCCGTGGCGCGCTCGCCCTGCGCCAGGGACTGCAGCAGGAACAGCGCGACGGGCGCGACGAGCAGCCACAGGAAGGCGGGCACGGCGAAGCTCACGCGACCTCCATGTGCCGCGCCACGCATTCGAACGGCTCGTCGCTGCCGCACGCCACGAGGCTCGAGCGCGCGCGGGCGAACGACCTCGATCGCGACTCGAGCTCGTGGCCGAGGCTCTTGATGTACGCGTCCTTCGCGGCGGCGTCGACGCGCGCGGCGCGACTGTCGCCGGTCTCGGGATCCACCCAAAGGACCCCCAGGGCCAGGCTGGGATCGCGCTCCTCGGGAGCCAGCACGAGCAGGGCGCGCAAGCCGCCGCGAGGGCGATGCGGGCACAAGGCCGCGGGCTGGATGGTGGTCCAGTCGCCAAGCACCAATGCTTCGCCAGGCTCCGCGAGCCACCGCGCCAGCGCGGCCGCCTCGAGTCGGCCCCGCGCCTCGAGCGACTCGAGGAAGGCCAGGGCCCGCGGCAGGTCTTGGCGCCCGTGGAGGCGCAGCTCGCGCGCGTCCTGCGCGCAGGCGACGAGGCGCGCCCGCCCGCCGGCATGCAGCGCCTGCGCGCAGGCGAAGGCCGCCAGCTCGGCCGCCAACTGCAGCTTGCTCGGCCGGCCGACCGCCATCGACAAGGAGGCGTCGACGAGCACCACCCGCTCGGGCGACGACTCGCCGCGCACCTCGCGCGCGATGGGTTCGCCCGCGCGCGCGCTGGCCGCCCAGTCGAGGCGCCGCGGATCGTCGCCGTCGCGCCAGGCGCGCAACGCCTCGAGCTCGTGCCCATCGCCGCGTCCCCGCCCCTTGCCGCCGAAGGCTCGACCGCCGGGCGGCTCGGACGCCAAGGCCAGTCCCAGCCGGCGCGTGAAGTCCGGTTCGAAGCGCACGCGGCGTTCGAGGTCGAGATCCATGCTTGCGCTCCTTGGCCGGCTCTCCAGCCGGATCGAAGGCGACGCTACTCGCGCCGGCGCACGACGACCAGCGTCGTGTCGTCGTACAGGGCGCCGCCGGTGTAGGCGAGCCAGGCTTCGCGCACGAGTCGCACCATGTCGGCCGCGCTGGAGGCGCGCGCGGCGACCTGGGCCACGAGCTTCGACAAGCCTTCCTCGCCCAGCATCTCCTCCGAGCCGGGCGCGCGCGCTTCCGTCAGGCCGTCGCTGACGACCACGAGCATCTCGCCCGGCTCGAGCCGACGCTCGGGCAGCGCCTGCCACGGATGGTCGGGGTCGAAGCCGATGGCCAAGTTGTGCTCGTCGGGCAGGAGCTCGATCGAGCCGTCCTTCCTCCAGTGCATCGGCGGCGTGTGGCCCGCGTTGATGGCGCGCACGCCGCCTTGCGCGTCGAACAGCGCGAGGAAGGTCGTCAGGTGCTTGGTGCGCACGTGCGTCTGCAGGTCGCGCGCCACGCGCCCGATGATCTCGGCCGGATCGGCGCTGTAGCGCACGTGCGCGCGCGTCGCGCTGGCGGCCGAGGCCATGATCAAGGCCGAGCCGACGCCGTGGCCGGCGACGTCGCCGCACTGCACCGCCAGGCGTCCGCCGGGCAGGGCCGACCAGTCGTAGAAGTCGCCCGAGGCGGTCTGCTCGGCCTCGGCCCAGGCCGCGACCTCCCACGCCGGGTGCTCCTCGATCGGCTCGGGGTTCAGGTCGTCGCGGATGCGCTTGACGATCTCGAACTCGCGATCCTGCTGCGCCTTCTGCACCAGCGCGTCGCGGAACTCGGCGTTGCGCACCGCCACGGCGACGAACGCCGACAGAGTCTGGAAGAAGCGCAGGTCGCCCGGCGAGAACGCGCGCGACATCTGGCGCGTGTCGACGTACAGGACGCCCGGCACGGACTTGCCCTCGATGGTGCGCAGCGATTCCAGCCGCACGGCCATCACGGCGCGCAGCTTCATGTCGAGGATCGAGCTGCCGATGTCCAACGACTCGTTGTCGGGATCGATCTGGGTGCAGACCGCCTCGCCGTCGACGAGCAGCTTGCGCACGAGGCTGGTCGGGAAGCGCGTGCCCTTCGGCAGCGCCCCGCCCTTGCCGCGCGCGACCAGCGCGACGAGCTTCGGAGAGCCCGCGTCGGCGCTTGCACCTTCGGGCAGGATCAGGAAGCCGCGCTCCGCGCGCGCGAACTCCACGGCGCGGTCGACGAGGTAGGCCAGCAGGTCCTCCAACGCCGCGCCCGAGCCGGCGGTCGACGCCGATCGGGTGTCGGTGACGCGCGTGATGGCCTCGAACAAGGCGTCCAGCCGCTGGCGATCCGACAGGTCGCTGCCGAGCAGGAAGCTCGAGCGCGTGTCGATGGGTTCGTCGGGCGACTTGGACGCGGGGCGCGCCGGCTCCGACGCTTGCTTGGGCGCCGACGGGCGTCCCCCGCCGGAGCCGGACGAGCCCGAGGAACCCGGAGGTTGGTCCTTCTTGCGCCAGAACATGGCATGCAGTCTACTTCTGCCCCCGCCACCCTCCAAACCCCACCCCAAGACGAGCTCATGCAGATCACCCCGGAAGCCTTCGACGACTACGCCGTCCTCTACCTCAAGGGCGAGTTCGACTACTACGCGGTGAAGACCTTCGAGGACGAGCTCGAGAACCTCAAGAAGGTGGGCCTGTCGAAGGTCGTCGTCGACCTGCAGTTCGTGCGCTTCATCAACTCGACCGCGCTGGGCAGCCTGGTCAAGGCCAACCGCTCGCTGGGCGGGCATGGCGGCAAGCTCGCCGTCGCGCGCCCGAGCACCTTCTGCCGCGACATCTTCGAGCGCGTCGGCATCAACCGCATCCTGGCGGTGACCCAGAGCGTCGAGGAGGCGGTCGCCACCGTGCGCGGCGCCAGCGCCAAGGCGGCCAAGAGCGAGGCCGCCAGCGACGACCGCGACCACGCGACGATCACGTTCTCCTCCGTCGATCCCAAGCGCATCGAGCTCTTCCTCAAGAAGCCCAAGAAGGGCGAGACGCTGCCGGCGAGCTTCGTGGGCCGCATGATCGACGTCTCGATGGACGGACTCGAGTTCACCTGGAACGGCGGCGCCACCGGCCTGACGCCCTTCGAGATGGGCCAGATGCTGGCGATCGGCACCGAGTGGCGCGTGCGCTTCCCGCTGCCCATGTACCAGCGCGGGTACTGCGAAGGCCAAGTCGCGATCCAGCGCGTCGAGGAGCGTCTCGATGGCGTGCGCATCGTCGCCGCCTTCAAGAAGCTCGATCCCGACGTCAAGACCGCCATCGCCCGCTACCGCGAAGACATGGCCGTGCTGCGCGAGGAGATCTACGGCAAGGGCAAGGCCAAGCCGGACGACAAGTCCAAGAAGCGCTGAACGCGCGGCTCCCCTCGCGGGAGCGACGGTTCCAGGCGGCGGCCGCGCGGGGAAGCACCTCGCGCGGCCGCCCGCGCTTTGGATGCCGGAAGTCCTTTCCGCATCCAGAAGAAAGCGCGACATGGCGCTCAAGGCCCGCGCGCGCGGGCCGAAAACGAGAGGCGTACTCGATCACCTGCACCAGGACGAACGCCATGACCCTGCGCACACGACGCCTCTCTTCGCTCGCCGGCACCGGACTGCCGACGCGCGGCCTGTTCATCAGCCGCCTCGGAGGCCTGCTGCTCCCCGTCAAGGGCGCCAGCCCCCGCACCATCGACGCCGCGCGCTTCGAGCAAGGCGTGCTCGACGCCTTGTTCGCCGCCGGACAGTGCGGCTGGAACATCTACGTCTGCGGCAACGAGGACGCCGTCGCCAAGGGCAAGGTGTCCGAGCAGTCCTGGAGCGCCTTCGAAGCCGAGTTCGTCGCCCACCTCAAGGGCTGGGGCATCCCGCTCAAGCGCCACTACGGCTGCATCGACGCGCCGGACGGCAAGGGCGCGCGCCGCAACGAATCCGTGTTCCGCTTCCCGAACACCGGCTGCTTCTACCACGCGCAGCAGGAGGACGGCATCGAGCTGCGCTCGAGCTGGATCATCTCCGGCATCGAGGAGGAGCTCGCCGCCGGCTGGCGCGCGGGCGTCAAGTGCGCGCGCGTCGGCGAACCGGCGCGCAATCCCAAGCTGCACGTCGAGTGCGAGCGCGCCGGCTCGTCCGCGGCCGAGGTGCTGCAGGCGCTCGTCGCCACGCAGCGCGCCTGGACCTGAGGCGAAGCGCGGGCGCGCCCGCCGCGAATCCGACCGGGAAGGTCGTCCCCAAGGCGCCGCGGGCGAGAACCCGCGGCGTCCGCCTTTCAAGGGCGCGGGATGGTCGACTCGGCCGCGTGGCCTTTCGCCTCGCTCAGCGCGCTCTCGCGCGCAATTCGACGTCGCCGGCGTGCGACAAGAGGCGCCCGCCACGTGCCACGACGATGGCCGAGCCGGGTTGCATCAAGTAGATGCTGTTGCCGCGCACGCGCTCGGCGCGCCCGGCGCGCGGCGCGAGCCGCAGCTCGAGGCGATCGCCGGCGATGCGCACCTCGAAGGGCGCCAGCGGATCGAAGGCCACGCCGAACTCGTGCAGCGCCCGCCAGCGCGAAAGCCACGAGCCCGCGGCCGACAGCCTGCACGCAAGCCCGTCGAACAGCCCCTGCACGCGCGCGCGCAGCCATGCCGGCCAACGCGCGGCCTGGTCCGACTGGACCGTCGGCGGCTCGCAGGCCGCGGGCGGCGTGGGCGGCGCAGGGTCGAGCGGGATCGGCGCCGCGGCGGGCGCTGCGACGCGGGCCTCGAAGCGCGGCGGCGCGACGTCGGCGCAG
>JBEBCR010000335.1:0-10724 GCA_041157565.1 Planctomycetota bacterium
GTGCTGCTGAACTTCATGTACACCAGTTGCACGGGCATTTGACCCAAGAACACGGCGAACCTCGTGCAGGTTCGCGACCAGATCGCCCAACGAGTCGGCAAGGACGTGCTGATGGTCTCCATCAGCATCGACTCCGAGAACGACACGCCCGAGGCCTTGCGCGAGATGCGCGAGCGCTACGCCATCGTCGACGAACCGGGCAAGCCCGACTGGATCTTCTGCACCGGGCGCGAGGAGGACATCACCGCGATCAGGAAGAGCCTGGGCTTGTGGGATCCAGATCCAGAGGTCGACCGCGACAAGAACCAGCACGCCGGCACGCTCGTCTACGGCGACGACAGGCTCGACACGTGGGCGGTGACGCCGGTGCTGATCGATCCGCGCCGCTTGTCGGAGGCGGTGCTGCGCCGGTTGCGACTGCTCGAACGCCGTGCGGGCGGCTGAGCGTCGCGCGAACGAGGCGCACCTCGAGTCCGATGGACGCAAGACCATGAAATCGCCGCACCTGCTGGCCTTGCTGCTGCCGGCGCTGGGCGCGGCGCTGTGGTTGGCGTGGCCGCGCGCGCCAGCGTCGCCCCCGAACCCCTTGACGATCGCGCTCGACGAGCGGACGACGACGCGGAACACGGAATTCCCGGAAGTCGAAGCCTCCCCTGAGCCGGACGCTGGTTTCGCTGCCCGGGTCTCGCGGGAGTCCATCGCCGCGCTTGCCCCCGAGCACTGCAAGTGGGAACTCGCGTTGACCAGCGTAGCGCTCGACGGCGCGACCGGGTCCCCGCCGCCTTCCGGCAAGCAGCCGGCGCTCGACGCCTCGGCCGAATGCACGCTCGCAGGACGCATCGTCGCGTCCGGCGCGCGCGCCACCCTGACGCTGCGCTCGGGGATCGACGCCGGACGCAGCATCCGGATCGGCGACGACGGAACCTTCGAAGTGCACGACTTGAACCCTGGCCGGGTCGTCGTGCGCGTCGAGGCTGGACACCAAGTCGCCGAGCGCATGGTCGAGCTCTCCGCCACGGGCTCCGCGCCCGAACGGCTCGAGCTGGACTTCGCCGCCACGGGATCGGCCATCGTGCGCGTGCTCGACCACCTGGGGAACCCCTTGGAGGACGTGCCGCTGCGACTGGATGGACGCGAACTGCGCACGGACGCCGATGGACGCGCGCGGCTCGAGCGCGCCGCGCTCGGGTCGGCCTGGTGCGAGGCGAGCCACGGCGAGTACGCGCGCGTCGGGTTCGCCTTGCGCGTCCAACCCGACTCGTCGACGCAGGTCGAGGAGCGCGTCGAGCTGGTGCCCGGCGCGCACGTCGAGATCGCGGTGGAAGGCGACTTCGGCGACGCCGAACTGCTCGTCGCCGTCGTGCCCTCCGTGGCCAAGGGCGGACCGAGCGAGGCGCAGCTCGCCGTGCCGTGGTGGACCTTCGAGCCGCTGCGCCTCGCCCGCGGCGACAAGCATTGGCTGAGCCAGCTGCCGCCGGGACGCCACGTCGTGGTGCCCTACCTCGACGGCGTGCGCCAGCGCGGCAAGCACGCCATCGTCGACCTGCCCGTCGGCAGGTTGCGCGTCGCGCGCCTCGTCCTGGACCGTCCCGCCTGCGATCCGCTCGCGGGCCAGCCGGGCTGCGCTGGCGGTGGACGCCTCGCCTGGCGCGCCCTCGACCGCTGGCGCAAGAGCGCCGAGGACTACGACATCGAGGCGCACGCAGCAGGACGGCTGGGCCTCGCCGCCTCGGTCGGCGTCGCGGGGCTGGTGCGCGGCGACGAATCCGGTCGCTGGTGCGCGCCGCGCCAGCTCCTCGAGCGCGGGGCCCTCGTCGGCTGGACGACCTGCGGCGAGCGGGCCAGCGCGAGCCTCCAACTCGGCCCCGCCATGGAGGCCTTCGGAGACGCGCCCGCCGCGGCGGCGAAGGGCCTGGTGCTGGACCTGCCGCCCGAACTGGCGGGCGAGGCGCTGCGATTGCGCGTCGACGGCGGCGTGCGCGGCTCGCTTCTCGTGCCGGAGGACGCGCGACTCGAGCTCGCCGAGCTGCGCGGCCTGTGGCGCGCGCGCTTGTCGGGCGGGACGCCCGCGACGGCGCGCACGACCCTGGCCTCGTCCACGAGTCCCGCGCCCGCGCGCTTCGCCAGGCCCGAGGGCGACGGCGGCGACTGAGGGACGCTGTCCAACGCGCTTGACAAGTGCTGCCGGCGCCGCCGCTGGAGCGTTCAGCCCAGCGCGCCGATCGACGCCAGGTGCGCCAGCACCTTGGCCGCCGATTGCTCGACCGACTCCTCGCCGGTCCTGACGACCACCTCGGGCGCCAGCGGCGGCTCGTAGGGATCGGAGACGCCGGTGAAGGCGGGGATCTCGCCCGCGCGGGCCTTCTTGTAGAGCCCCTTCACGTCGCGCGCCTCGACCACGGCGAGCGGCGCGTCGACGAACACCTCGACGAACGGCGCCTGCGCCTTGGCGCGCGCCTCGTCGCGGATCGCCCGGTACGGCGAGATCGCCGCGGTGATCGCCACCACGCCGTTCCTCGCCAGCAGGTTCGCCACGAAGGCGATGCGCCGCACGTTGACGTCGCGGTCCTCCTTGGAGAACGTCAGGCCCTTGCTCAGGTGCTCGCGCACCTCGTCGCCGTCGAGGATCTCGACCGCGACGCCCTGCTCGCGCAGCGCGCGGCCCACGCGCTCGGACAAGGTGCTCTTGCCGGCGCCCGAAAGGCCGGTGAACCACAGGATGCAACCAGGCTTCGCCATGGCGCTCAGCGGATCTTGCCTTCGAGGAACGGCACTTCGAAGCACTTCTCGTGCATGATCGGCCCGTGGCCGAAGTAGCCGCCTTCGCCGAACAACTCGCCGTGGTCGGCGGTGACGACGACCCAGGTGTTCTTCGGCACAGTGTCCCACAGCTCCTCGAAGACCTTGTCGAGGTAGCGCACGGTGTCGACCTGGCGCTCCTTCAACTGGTCGAGCTTGTCCTGGTCGAACCACTGCGGCGCGTCGGCCGAGCTCATCAGGTTGCCCCGCTCGTCGATCTGCGTGTCCAGCTTCTTGAACACCCCGTTCACGCCGCTGATGCGCGGCCACATCGAGCTGTCCTCGTCGGGCTTGGCGTAGGGGTAGTGCGTCTCGCCCACGTTCAGCAGCCAGAACCCCGGGCGGTCGGTCGGGAACTTCATGGTGGGCAGCATCGACCGCATGTCGTTGTGCTTGTCCATCAGCTGGAAGCTGTCGAAGTCGCGGTTCACGCCGGTCTTCTGGTTCAGCACCGGCAGCGACACGCGCGCGTGCGTCTCGTAGCCCAGCGTGTTGCGCAGGAAGCCCGGCAGCCACAAGGCCGGCACCATCTTGGCGAACTCGACGCCCTTGGCCCCGAGGCGCTTGTTGAAGTTGTAGAAGTCCTCCTTGTAGTACTCGGAGGCGTAGACGTTGGGCGGCGAACTGTGCGGCAAGAGCCCCGTCAGCAGGTTGTAGTGCGACGGACCGGTCCAGGAGGCGTAGCTCCAGCGGCGCTCGACCGGACCGAGCTTCATGATCGTCTTCGGCGCCGCCGCCATGAACGAGTCGTAGCGGCACGAGTCCAGCGTGACGACGATGAAGTGGTTCTCGCCCTTGGGCTCGGGACGCGGCGGGCCGGACGGCAGGCGCGGACGCGGAGTCGGGGCGGGCGCGGGCTTCTGCTTGAGGAAGTCGAACAGTCCCATGGTCGTTGGCGCCGCGGGCCAGGGGGTCGCGGCGGGGTGCAGCCTAGCACGGGGCGGGACGACAGTTTCGGCACGATCCGTCCGATGCTGTAGGCTCCTTGCGGCCCTCGCCGGCCCAGCCCAAGAACCATGAAGCCGCGTCCCCTCGCCCTCTTCGCCTCGAACCTGCTCCTCGTCCTCGCCGCCTGCGGAGGCGGAGACCCGCGCGCCTTGACGGACGCGGGCTCGGCCGCGCTCAACGGCGGCGATCCCCAGCTCGCGCTGAAGAACTTCGACGCCGCGCTGGCCGCCATGGGGGCCGAGGCCGCGCATCCCCAACGCCTCGAGGCCTCGATCGGCCGCGTGCAGGCCTTGGCGCGCGTCGACGCCAAGCGCGCCGTGGCCGACTTCCTCGCGCTGGCGAAGTCCGGCGCGGCGGTGGGCGACAACGACTTCTCGCTGGTCGCGTGGGAACTCATGCGCGCCAACGCCATGAAGGAGGCGGTCGACCTCATGCACGAGGGCCAAGGACTGCACCCGCAGTCGAAGACCATGGCCGAGCTCAAGGAGCAGGTCATCGCCGAGACCAAGCGCAAGGGCGACGCCGGCGCGCTCAAGCAGCTCCAGGGCCTGGGCTACCTGTGATGGGCGCGCAGCTGGCGCCCGCGGCCTGCCTCGCCGTGCTCGTCGGCGCCTGCGCCGGGCCCGCCGCGCAGCTCGACGCGGCCGACCAGGTCGCCGCCATCGAAGCCGTGCTGCGCGAGCAGTGCGCCGCCTGGAACCGCGGCGACATCGAGTCGTTCATGGCGCTGGGCTACTGGCGCAGCCCCGAGCTGTCCTTCTACTCGGGCGGCTCGGCCAACAAGGGCTACGACGGCGTGCTCGCGCGCTACATCGCCAGGTACAGGGACGGCGGCGCCGAGACCGGCCACTTGGCGTTCAGCGACCTGCGCGTGGACGTGCTCGGCCCCGACGCGGCGCTGGCGCGCGGACGCTGGCACGTCGACTTCCAGTCGAAGGACGACGTCGGCGGGCTCTACACGCTGGTCTTCGAACGCAAGTCCGAAGGCTGGCGCATCGTGCACGACCACACGAGCTCCGACGACTGATCCCGCACGCACGCCGACACCCGATGCGCGACCTCCGCCTCCTCGCACTGCTCCTGCCACTGGCCGCCTGCCGATCCGCCCGCACGACGGACGCGGAGCCCCCCGCGCGGGCGACCGCCATGCAGCCCGCCATGGCGCAGCCCGTCGCCATGCAACCGGCCGTCGCCCTGGGGCCCACCGCTCCGGCCACCACGGTCGGTCCGGCCGCGACGGCGCGCCGCTCGAGCTGGTCGCCCGGCTTCGTCGGCCGCTGGTCGGGCGACGTCCTGCCGGATGCGCGGGTCCTGGCGGCGGATGGACGCGTCGTGGCCCTGTCCACCCTCCTGGCGCGCCCGACGATCATGGCCCTCGTGCCGCCGAACGCGCTCGACGCCGAACCCGCGACGCTCTTCGCCAAGCTCGATGGACTCCGCCGGCGCTACGGCCCTTCCGGCGTCGACGTCGTGGCCCTCGCCAACTGGATCGGCAAGGAGGACTTCCTCGCCGCGGCCTCCGCGCGCGGCGCCGGTTGGCCGACGCCCGTCTACTCCGATCCACAGGATCCGTCGCCGAAGGACCAGCACGACGCCTACGAACGCATCAAGCACCACGAGCGGAGCTTCCTCGGCCAGCTCTCCGGCGGCGGCATGACGCCCGCCTTGCCGGCGTGCATCGTCGTCGACGGCGAACGGCGCCTCGCCGGATCGCTGCACCTCTTCGCCGGCGACGAGGACGCCCTGCACGAAGGCGCCGCGACGCTGCTCGAACGCGCCGGCGCGCGCCTCGCCGCCGAAGTCGCGCCGAAGTCCAAGACCCCCGCCGAAGCGTGGGCCAAGCCCGCCCCGCGTCCGTTCGAGGCGCCCGTCGCGCCGCTGCAAGTCGGCCAGCCCGCGCCCGAGCTGGAGCTCGTCGACGCGGATGGCGCCACGCGCAAGTTGTCGGACCTGCGCGGCAAGGTGGTGGTGCTCGACTTCTGGGCGACCTGGTGCGGCCCGTGCCGCGCCGCGCTGCCGCACCTCGAGGAGCTCGCCAAGCGCCACGCGGGCGAGGGCGTCGTCGTGCTGGCCGCCTGCACGAACGACGAACGCGACGCGTTCGAGGAGTTCGTGGAGGAGCAGTCGTTCCGCTTCCCGAGCCTGCTGTTCGCCCACGATGCGCCCGGGAGATCGCCGCAGCGCGCCTCGCGCCGCCTGTACGGCGTGGACGGCATCCCGCACGCGTTCATCGTCGACCGCTCGGGCATGGTGGTCGACGAAGTCGTGGGCCACGCCCCCGGCGAGGTGCTGGTCGACGCCGCGCTCGCCAAGGCGGGCGTGGCGATCGAGGCCGCGACGCTGGAGCGAGCCGCGGAGCAGCGCGCGCGCCGCGCGCGTCCCGCCGCGCCCGGGCGCCCCCGCGACTGACGCGGGAGGCCGCCGCGCTCAATCGGCGAGGAACTCGCCGTCCTCCTTCTTGCCGAGGTGGTGCGTCTCCAGCTCCTTGACCAGGAACTGGTACGCGTCCTCGACCGAGTCGGTGCGGTGGAACAAGTTGAGGTCCTCGGGGCTGATCGTGCCGAAGTCGACCATCGGCTCCATGTGGAGCACCTTGTCCCAGTACTCCGTGCCGTACAGCACGATGGGCAGGCGCTTCTTGATCTTCAGCGTCTGCACGAGCGTCACGACCTCCATGAACTCGTCCAGCGTGCCGAAGCCGCCCGGCATGACCACCATCGCCTTGGCGAGGTAGCTGAACCAGAACTTGCGCATGAAGAAGTAGTGGAACTCGAAGGCCAGGCGGCGCGTGATGTACGGGTTGTCCACCTGCTCGAAGGGCAGCGAGATGTTCAACCCGATGTTCTCGCCCTTGGCCTCGCTCGCGCCGCGGTTGGCGGCCTCCATGATCCCGGGGCCGCCGCCCGAGCACACCACGAAGCGCCGGTCGGTGCCTTCGAGGCCCTTCGACCACGTCGTCAGGCGCGCCGCCAGCTCGCGCGTCTCCTCGTAGTAGCGCGACATCCACAGCTTGCGCTCGGCCTTCTTGACGTCGCCGCCCTCGCCCTTGGCCTTGTCGAGCTGCGCCTGCGCCACGTCGCGCGGCAGGATGCGCGCGGAGCCGAAGAACACGATCGTGTCGCGCACCTTGAACTCGTCGAAGCGCGTCTGCGGCTCGAGGTACTCGGCCAGGATGCGCAGGGGCCGCGCATCCGGGCTTCCGATGAACTCTTGGTTCTTGTACGCCTTTACGGCGCGGTAGCGGCTCTCGGCCATGTCGTCAGCTTGCTCCTGTGCTTGCCTGCCCGGCGCGTGTCCGGGCCGATCTCGCGGTCATTCGCCCTGTTCGCGGCGCCACTTCTCGCGCGCCTTGTCGAAGGCGTCGTCGAGGCGCGCGTGCTTGTCCTTCTCGTCCGACAGGGCCCTGTCGAGCTTGTCGGTCCCCGCCGCGCCGCGGTCGCGCACCTTCTCGCTGGCGGCCGCCCACGGATCGCGCTCCTTCCCCGCCTCGGGACGCCGCGTGCGCATGACCTTCTGCGTCAGCACGTCGACCGTCAGCTTGGCCTCGCAGCACGGACAGGTGATCTCGATCTCCTTCATCTCGCAGCCTTCCCGCGTACGCCCAATTGCGCATGGACCCACATGGGGGAAAACGCATTGTAGGAACGTGTTCCAAGCGAAGTCCCGCGTAGACCGGCGAGAAACGCGCCGATAGTGCGTTGGACAAGCAAGCGCGGCGCGCTCCGGTCCGCGGGACGGCGCGCGCCCGGCGCCACGACGGTGGACGACCAGCCGCCATCGGCGCGGATGGATGGATCCCCGCCAGGATCGCGCCCCTGCGCCATCCAGCGGACGTTCGCGGGCCCGACTTGCCCTCGCCCATCGAACTGAAAGTAAAGAGGACTGGACATGGACCACGGGACGATCGAACTGCTCGCGCGCGCCAGCCATCGCCGCAGCAAGGAGCGCGACCTGCAGCAGAAGCTGCTGGGCGCCGTGCTGTGGCTCGGCCTCGTCGGCGTGCTGGTCGCCGCCAGCCAGGCCTGAGGGCCGGAGGTCGCCCAAGGCGCGCGGCCGCCGCTCGACCGGCCGCGCCGGGCCCCGGGTCGCCCCGCGACGCCGCCGGGAGGCGGGCGAGCCCGATTCCTCGGTCAGCTTCCCGCAAGGACGATCCGGGCGGGGCGAAACCCGCCGAGGCCCCCACTAGCATGGTGGCCATGATCCGCCCCCTGCTGCCCTGCCTGCTCGTCGCCCTGTGCGCCTGCTCCGACCACGAACCGCGCCGCCTGTCGCGCGCCGACGTCAAGCAGGCCACGATCCCCACCGACCGGCCCAAGCCGCAGCCCAAGCCGGAAGCCAAGCCGGAAGCCAAGCCCGCGGCCGCGGCGCCGGCCGCCGACGCTCCGAAGACGACCGCCAGCGCCGCCGACTCGGCGCTCGGCCAACCGCTGCCGGCGCAGGGCGGCGAACTGGTCATGACGCCTCCGACCGGTTGGAAGGTCGAGAAGCCGACCTCGAGCATGCGACGCGCGCAGATGCGCCTGCCGGCCGCCGCCACCGGCGTCGAGGACGGCGAGCTCGTCGTGTTCTTCTTCCCGGGCCAAGGCGGCTCGGTCGACGCCAACATCGATCGCTGGGCGCGCGAGTGGACCGTGCCGGGCGGCGATCCGCTGGCCGCGCTCAAGCGCACGACGCGCACGGTCAACGGCCTCGTCGTCCACCAGGTCGACCTCGTCGGCGAGTGGAGCGGCGGCATGAACTCCAAGGGCGGCAAGCGCGCCGGCTGGCGCCTGCTCGCGGCCATCGTCGAGACGGCCAACGGCCCGTGGTTCCTCAAGCTCGTCGGCCCCGAAGCCACCTTGGCGCACTGGGAACCGAGCTGGCACGCCTTCGTCGACGGGTTGAAGGTCGCCGACTGACGGACCTCGCCCGGACGCCGCCCGCGCGGCACGCTCCCCGCCGAAACGCCGCGAGGCGCCCGACTCCGGGCGCCTCGCGGCTTCGCTGGACGACGCTGGCCGCTACTTGCCTTGGCCGGCCTTCCACGCGCGGATGCGCGCGCCGTAGCGCTCGGCCAACTGCGTCTGGCGGTTCTCCAGCGAGACTTCTCGGCCCGCGAGGAACAGCGCCACGACGCGCGAGCGCACGTCGAGCAGGTCGCCATCCGTGACGACGATGTCGGCCACCTTGCCCGGAGCCAGCGTGCCGACCTGCTGCTCGATGCCGAGGATGCGCGCCGCGTGGATCGTGACCGCGCGCACCGCCTCGTCGTGCGGCAGTCCGTAGGCCGAGGCCATGGCCGCGTGGAACGGCAGGTTGCGCGTGTTCTCGTCGTCGTCGGCCATGATGGCGAAGGGGATGCCTTCGCGCGCCAGCACGGCCGCGTTGGCGTAGGGCGCGTCGTACGGATCCTCGCGCCGCAGCGGCAAGGCCAGCACGGGCCCGACGACGACCGGCACGCCGCTCTCCTTGATGGCGCCCACGACCTTCCAGGCTTCGTTCGCGCCGTACAGCACGACGCGCAGCGATTCCTCCTTGGCGAAGCGCAGCGCGGCGAGGATCGTGCGCGCGTCGCGCGCGTGCAGCGCGATCGGCTTCGCGCCGCGCGCGTAAGGCGCGAGCGCCGCCAGGCGCGAGTCGACCTCGGGCGCGCTCCCGCGGCCGGCGGCGGCCTCGTCGAGGCGCCGCGCATGCTCGCGCGCGTCCGACAGGAGCCGCTTCAGCTCCGCCACGCGCTCGGCGTGGTCGCCGCCGCGGCGCCGGCGGCCCTGGCCTTCCTCCGCGGGAGCGTCGCGGCGCGCGGAGGGCGGTGGCAGCACCGGGAAGTCGAGGTGCAGCATGTCGCGGTCGAGCACCACCATCTCCTCCCACGTGTCGCCCGCCAGTTGCGCGACGCAGCTCTGGCCCATCATCGGCCCGCCGCCTTGCGGCGCCACCTGCGCGCGCGTGATGCCGTTGGCGCGCGTCACGGCGACGTGCGCCGAGTCGGGGTGGATCGAGGCGGCCGTGCGCAGGTCGGGCTGGTTGCCGCCGATCTCGGCCTGGTCGTCGGTGGCAGCGACGGCGCCGATCTCGAGCAGGCCGATGTTCGAGCCCAGCGCGATCATGCCCGGCCACACGTGCTTGCCCGCCGCGTCGTGCACGACCGCGCCGGCGGGCACCGGCAGGTCCGCGCCCACGGCGAGGATGCGCCCGGCCTGCACGAGCACCACGCCGCGCTCGATCGTCGGAGCGCCGACCGGGTGCACCACGCCGCCGACGATGGCGTCGATCCGGCCTTCGCCCGCCGGCAGGGCGTCGAGCGGCTCGGGCGCGGGCGCGGCCACCACCACGGGACGCTCGCCGAAGCCGAACGCGTCGCGGCGCTGGAACACGATCTCGCCGTCGACCATGGTCCACGCCACGACGGCGCGCGGGTCGAGCGGATCGAAGGTCGTCAGCACGAGGTCGGCGTCCTTGCCCTCCTCGATGGACCCGATGCGGTCGCCCAGGCCCAGTTGCCGCGCCGGATTGAGGGTCACGAGCCGCAGCGCCGCCACCGGATCCATGCCGGCGTAGCGCACGCTCTTGGCGGCCTCCTGGTGCATGCGGCGGATCATCTCGTCGCTGTCGGAGTTGAGCGACGAGGACACGCCCGCCTCGTCCATCAGCGCCGCGTTGTGCGGGATGCCGTCGTAGGCCTCGACCTTGTACGCCCACCAGTCGCCGAAGGTGGACCCGGCCACGCCGGCCTCGGCCATCTCGGGCGCGACCTTGTAGCCCTCGAGCACGTGCTGCAGCGTGGCGATGCCGTAGCCGTGGCGCGAAGCCGAGCGCAGCAGCATGACGATCTCGTCGGCGCGGTAGCAGTGCGCGTGGACCAAGATGGTCTTGTCAAGGATTTTTGACAAAGCCTCGAGCCGCACGTCGCGGCGCGGCGGGTCGCCGACCGCGCCCCCCCCGACCGCCGCCCCCGGCGCGCGCCCCCCCGCGCGGTTCGCGGCGGCGTGCTCGAAGGC
>JBEBCR010000336.1:0-3133 GCA_041157565.1 Planctomycetota bacterium
CGGTCACGGGTCGTTCGCTGTTCGAGATCTTCGCCCGGCGCCTGCACGCGGTGCGGCGCCGCCACGGCGTGGCGACGCCCTGGTACATCATGACCTCGGAGGGCAACGACGCCACGACGCGCGCGTTCTTCGCGCGCCACGACCACTTCGGCCTGCCGGCCGACGAGATCGTGTTCTTCTCGCAGTCGATGCTTCCGGCGCTCGACGCGCGGGGCCGCATCCTCATGGCCTCGCCCGACGAGCTGTTCCTCGCGCCCAACGGCCACGGCGGCTCGCTGCTCGCGCTCCAGTCGAGCGGCGCGCTGCGCTCGGCCGGCGAACGCGGCGTCGAGGTGTTCAGCTACTTCCAGGTCGACAACCCGCTTGCGCCTCCGGCCGATCCGCTGTTCCTCGGCCTGCACGCGCTCTCCGGCTCGCAGATGTCGAGCAAGGTGGTCAAGAAGCGCGACGCGCACGAGAAGGTCGGCGTGCTGGGCAAGGTCGACGGACGCCTGTCGTGCATCGAGTACTCGGACCTGCCCGAGGCGCTGCGCCACGCCACCGACGAGCGCGGCGAGCTGCTCTACGCCGCCGGCAACATCGCGTTGCACGCCATCGATCGCCCCTTCGTCGAGCGGCTCGTGGGCGCGAAGCTGGAGCTGCCGTGGCACGTCGCCAAGAAGCAGATCCCCTGCATCGACGACGCGGGTGGCGCGACCACCACGGCGGGCTTCAAGTTCGAGACCTTCGTGTTCGACGCGCTGGCGTTCGCGAACGAGAGCGCGATCCTCGAGGTCGAGCGGCGCGAGGAGTTCTCGCCCGTCAAGAACAAGGACGGCGACGATTCCCCGGCCACGACGCGGCGCGACCTGTGCGCCCTGCACGCACGGTGGGCGGCCGAAGCCGGACTGGCGCTGCCGCGCATGGACGAGCACGGCAACGTCCAGATCGAGATCGACCCGGTGTACGCCGAGTCCGCGCGCGAGTTCGCGCACAAGGGTCCCGAGCACCGCCACGTGCGCACCGAGCGCGGCACGTACTTCGGCGAGGGCTGGAAGCCGTGAAGGCCGGCGACACCGTGGTGGACCGCGCATCCGCGCCGAGGCCGGCGGCCTTCGGGCGGGAAGCCTTGCTGCGACTCGCGCCCGATTCCGCCTGGCGACGCCTGCGCGAATCCCAGGTCGTCGTGCTGTCGGGCGGTCGTTCGAGCGAACGCGAAGTGTCCTTGCGATCGGGCGCCGCGGTGGCCGCCGCGCTGCGCGATGGCGTCGACGGTCGCGGACCGCTGGGCGTGCGCGAAGTGCAGCTGGAACTCGACGGCGGCTGGCTGGTGGGGGACGAGCGCCTGGAGCCGGCCGAGGCGCTGGCGCGACTGCCCGCCGATGCACCGTGCTTCCTCGCGCTGCACGGAGGCGAGGGCGAGGATGGCACGCTGCAGGGACTGCTGCGCATGCTGGGCAGGAAGCACACGGGCGAAGGCGTGTGGACGTCCGCCTTGTGCATGAACAAGTCGGCGAGCAAGGACGCGCTGCGGCGAGCCGGCGTGAACGTCTCGCCGGGACTCGAGATCTCGAGCGTCGAGTGGCGATCCGGGCGCGCCACCTGCTTGGCGCGCGTGCGCGAGCTCTCCGACGATGGGTGGTGCGTCAAGCCCAACAGCGGCGGATCCTCGGTGGCGACGTCGCTGGAGGCGGAGCTCGACGGCGCTGCGGCCGCGATCGAGCGCGTGCTCGCCACCGGCGACCGGGCGCTGGTCGAGGCGCGCGTGCGCGGCATCGAGACGTCCTGCGGCGTGCTGGGCGACCGCGACGGCGAGGTCGCCACCTTGATGCCGATCGAGATCACGCCCAAGGAGGGCCGGTTCTTCGACTACGAGGAGAAGTACAGCGCGCAAGGCGCGAGCGAGCATTGCCCGCCCACCAGCCTGCCGCCGGCGGCCTGCGACGCGATCCGCGCCGCGGCGGAGCGCGCCTTCCGCGCCGTCGCCGGACGGTCCTACGCGCGCATCGACTTCATCACCCCACGCACGAAGGGCGGCGAGCTCGGCGAACCGGTGGCCCTCGAGGTCAACACGCTGCCCGGCATGACGGAGCGCTCGCTGCTGCCGCAGGAGGCCGCGCACGCGGGCCTGTCGTTCCGCGAACTGTGCCTGCTGCTCGTGGCGCTCGCCTTGAAGGACGAGCGATGAGCGCGCTGCGCATCGCCGTCGTCGGGGCGCGCGGTCGGCTCGGCGCGCGCGCCGCCGATTGCTACGCCCACGATCCGGCGTTCGAGCTCGTGGCGCGCATCGAACGCGGCGACGACCTGCGCTCCGCGCTGCGCGACGCGCGCGCGACCGTCGCGCTCGACGCCACCGAGGCGGGACTCGGCGCGCGGCACGCGCGCATCATGCTCGAGGCCGGCGTGCGGCCCCTCGTCGGCACGTCCGGCGTGACCGAGCCCGAGCTCGCCGAGCTCGACCTCCTGGCGCGCTCGCTCGGCCTCGGCGGCCTGGTCGTGCCCAACTTCTCGCTGGGGATGGTCCTCCTGCAACGCGCCGCGCTCGAGTTCGCGCGCCACATGCCGCAGGTCGAGATCATCGAGCTGCACCATGAACGCAAGAAGGACGCGCCGTCCGGCACCGCCATCGACACCGCGCGCAAGCTGGCGGCCGCGCGTCCCGGCCGCGGCGACGTGCCGATCCATTCGGTGCGCCTGCCTGGGCACTACGCGCACCAGGAAGTGCTGTTCGGCGCACCCGGCGAGAGCCTGACCTTGCGCCACGACATGTCGTCGCCGGAGGCCTTCGGCCCGGGGCTCGTCGTCGCCGCCAAGCACGCCGCGCGCGCCATCGGGGTGGCGCGCGGCTTGGAACACGCGCTCCCCGCCTGAGAGGGCGCGAAGTCCGTTGGAAGGGCCCTCGCGCCGCGCTATCTTGTCTGGCCACGCGATTCCGTGCCGGGGTGGCGAAATGGCAGACGCGGCGGATTCAAAATCCGCTTCCCTTCAAAGGAGTGGGGGTTCAAGTCCCCCCCTCGGCACCATCATCCGCGACGATCCTCGCGTTCGCGTGCCCGCCCAAGAGTCGCGCACATCCGGAGTCCACCCTCGCCGTGAAGCACGCAGAGCTAGCCGTCGACCTGCTCGGCACCGTGCTGCACGAGGTGAACAACTC
>JBEBCR010000337.1:0-6744 GCA_041157565.1 Planctomycetota bacterium
GGCGGGCGCGTCGAGCGCGACGAGATCCTGGAAGGCCGGCTGTGGGGCGAGATCGACGCGCGCGAGGCGGCTCTGCTCCTCGAGGCCGGCTCGGCGCGCTTCCTCGACGTGCGCACCAAGGGCGAGATGGCGGCGGGGATCGTGCCCGGCGCGCGGCTCGTGCCCGTCGACGAGCTCGAGGAGCGCTGGCGCGAGCTGCCGCGCGACGGCGGGACGCTGGTCGTGTACTGCGCGGCCGGCGGACGCTCGGCCGCGGCCTGCGAGTTCCTCGCCGGCAAGCAGCACCCGGGCCGGCTCCTGAACCTGTCCGGCGGCTTCTCGGCGTGGAACGGACCGCGCGCCAAGCCGTGAACCGGCGCGGGCAGCGCGCGGCGCTGGCGCGCGCGCTGCTGGCCGCCGCGCCGTGCGCCTGCGGCCCCGCGGGCGATGTGTCCAGTTTCCTTGACAAACCCGCGCCGGCCGCGGCGCCCAGCATCGAGTCCGCGCTGGCCCTGCGCCGCGCGGGGCGCGTCGAGGAGGCGCGCCGCGCCTACGAGGAGCTGGCCCGCCAGGAGCCGCGCGACGCGCTGGCGTGGTGGGGCTGGGCGGAACTGCTGCGCCACGACCTGCGCGATTGGCGCGGAGCCGAGAACGCCTACCTCGGCGCGCTGGAGGCCGATCCGCTGCTCGTGGGCGCGCGCTGGGACCACGCCACGCTGCTGGCCCGACTCGGACGGCACGACGAGGCGTCGATCTCGCTGGAGGCTCTGCTGCGCGACCTGCCGCCCGATTCCCCCCTGCGCGGGCCGGCGGAGCTGCTCGCGACGGAGACGCGGCTGCGCCGCATCGAAGCCGGCCGCTGAGGCGCGCTCCTAGCGCCTTGCGCGCCACCAACCGTCGAGGAGCCGCCCCACGGGCTTCTCGACGAGGACGTGCAGCCACCACGAGCTGGCGAAGGCCAGCGCAGTCGTCGCCGCGACCCATGCCAGCGGCCAGGCCCGCAGCTCCTCGGGCAGCCGCGTCCAGCGCGACAAGAGGAGCGCCACGACGAAGCCGTGCCACAGGTAGAGCGAGTAGCTCGCGTCCCCCAGCGCGACCAGCCAGCGCGGGGCGCGCGACGGCGACGCCAGTTCCCGACGCACGACCCACGCGACGAGCAGGGCGCAGCCGACGCCGAACAGGAGGCGCATGCCGATCGCCGGCAGGCCCGAGTCCAGGAGCCGCTCGTAGGCGGACAAGGCCGCGACGATGACCGCGGCGATGGGCGCGAGCCACCACCCCGATGGCGCGCTGCTCGCCACCGCGGGCGCGCGTCGGATCCACGCGGCGACGGCGCAGCCGAGCAGGAAGTGCGCGTTGAGCGGGTTGCCGACGAACTCTAGCAGCAGCGGTCCGCCGCGCCACGCGAGCGCCGCGACCGCGGCGACGAGCCAAGCGACGATCAAGCCGCCCGCCACGCGCCGGCCGCCGAGGACCACCAGCGCGAAGCAGGCGTAGAACAACGCCTCGTGGCGCAGCGTCCAGGCCACGCTCAGGACGGGCCAGTCGGGGTGCGGCAGGCACAGGTACGAAGTCGCCACCACGCCGAGCTGGTAGCGATCCTCGGGCACCATGCCGGGCAGCGCGAGGCCGGCCAGCAGCTTGAACGTCGTCAGGATCGCCAGCAGCGGCCAGACGCGCGCGAAGCGCCGCCAAGCATAGGCGCCCGCGCGCTCCGGACGGCCGACGTCGTCGCCGTGCACGTGCACGATGATGAAGCCCGACAGCACGAAGAACAGGTCGACGCCCAGGTGCCCGAGCTCGAACCAGCGCGGGCAATCCACCGGCACGCGCCCGAGGCGCGCGTGGAAGGCGACGTGCTCGAGCACGACGGCGCTCGCCGCCAGCGCCCGCAGGACCTGGAGGCCGTCGAGCTTCCTGCGCTCCATTTGGTTGGCCATCGCGCCCGCCCCTGGGCCCCACCACGACGGGCGGAGGACGTCAAGGCGCCCAGACAGTACGCCAGCCGTTGGTCAGGTTGAAGGTGTCCGGTCCGCAGAACGCCGCGGCGTTGCGATACCACGCCTGGTAGGTGCGCAGGCCGGCGGCGACCACGAGACCCTTGGTGGAGACGCGCGGATCGCCGACTTGCGGGTACTGCGTCGAGTTGCCCGAGGCCACGGCGGTCTTGAGCCGCACGACCGAGCCGCCGGCGCAGCGCAGTCCATCGCCGAAGGTGGCGCCCGCGCCGCCCGATTGCTGCGCCGTGCCTTGGAAGAACAGCACGGACGAGTTGGGCACGCCCACGACGGACAGCACCAGCGTGTCGGAGGCGATGCTGGCGTTGCCGGAGGCCTGGATGCGCGCCGACAACCCGAGCGAGTTGAGGCAGCCGCCGGTGGCGGCGGGCGCGTGGTTGCCGCACGGGCAGGCGGTGCCGCCGCCATCGCCGAAGCAGAAGGGCGAACCGGCGAGGCCGGGGCGGTCGGCGGGATCGGCGGGGTTCGTGCCCAGCGCCTGTTCGTCGCCGTCGTTCCATCCATCGAGGTCGCGGTCGACGCCGAGCCGCGCCTGGGTGCCGTGCGGCACGACGGTGATCGTGGTCTCGGCGCCGACGCCGGCGCCGGCGAAGAGCTGCGCTCCGTTGACCACCACGCCGCCGAGGTCGGGCGTCCACTGGTTGAGGCCGAGGTAGGTCCAACCGCGCTGCGCGCCGGAGCGCAGGCCCTTGGCCACGAGGCCGACGCGCTGCAGGTCGGCCTCCTGGATCCACAGGTTGAACGTCGTGGCGGCGGCGCCCGTCGGGGCGCCCGTCAAGGTCATTTGACGACCGACCGCCGCGTGCGAGTCCTTGCTGGCCGTGCCGGGCGGGAAGACGAGGCCGGTGGTCGAGCCGGCGGGCAGGTCGGAGCCGGAGAACGCCAGCATGAACGCCACCATGTTCGCCACCTGCTGGTCGGAGGAGAGCGTGAACACCGGCTCGGACACGAAGCGCGCGATGGAGTCGACGCTGCCGTCGTGCAGGTAGCCGAAGCCGGCGCGCGACAAGGTCTGCGTGGCCTCGAAGCCGACCTTGTCGTAGAGGTTGCGCAGCTGCGAGATCTTCATGCTGACGTTGGTCGAGCCGTCCTGCGAGACGAGCGCGTGGTGGCGCTCGCCGAGCGGACCGGGCGGGATCTGCTGGTAGGTGGTCCCGACCAGTTGGAAGTCGGTGCCGAGGCCGGTCGGCAAGGTGTGGCAGGTGACGCACCGGACCGCGTTGCCGTCGAGGTTGAGGTTGCGGTAGTCGGCCAGCCCCTGCTGCGCGTTGCCCACGGGCAGCGGCTGGCCCGCGGGGCCGAAGCGCCCGGTGGTGTAGTGCCCGGCGAGCGGCAGGCTCGAGGGCAAGCTGTTGTCGGCGTTCCTGAACGGGTTGGGCGGGAAGGTGACGGTGGCGAGGAAGTCCTCGAACTGCTGCATCTCCGCGTTGGTCAGGAGCGCGTCGTCGCCGTGCAGGCCCACGAAGGTCGGGTTGAAGCGCTCGATGCCGTCGCGATCGCCGCGCCAATGCAGCGGCTCCTTGCCGATGATGTCCTGGAAGGTCTGGGTCGTCATCGGACCCTTCATCGGGTGGAAGTCCTGGAAGCCGCCGGTGAGGCCTGGGATGTTGGCGGCCAGGTTGTTGCCCGCCACGGGGTCGATGGCGCCGGTCGGGTCGCCGAGGTCCCACGCGAGGCGGTCCATGCGCGCGTCGACGTGGCACGAGCCGCACGCGACCTGGCCGAGGCCCGAGGTGCGGTGCGTGTCGTAGAGGTGCTTGCGGCCGAGCTTGATGGCGGCCGGCGAGGCGTCGTGGAAGGCGAGCGTGGAGACGACCTGCTCGCCGGCCAGGTCGACCACCTGCACGCGCGCGCCGAACTTCGCCAGCACGTACAGCCGGCCGCGCGCCTCGTCGAGCGCGAGGCCCGTCGGGCCTTCGGCCACTTCGATCGTGGGCGCGAGTCCCGCGCGCGATCCGGCGGCGTCGAGCACCACGACGTTGTTGGAGCCCATGCCTGCGACGTAGGCGCGCGTGCCGGCGGCGTTCCACGCGATCTGGCGCGGATCCCCGATCGAGAGGTCGCGCTGGGCCTGCGGCACGGTGCTCGTGGCGTAGGTCAGGTGCGGGTTGAGGTCGCCGACGACCTTCGTGAGCGCCTGGTCGTCGACCTTGGCCCACTTGACGCGCACGAACTTGCCCTTCACGTTGGGCTCGAAGCGCACCTCGTTCGTCGCGTCCGTGCCCACGGCCCACACGTCGCCGTCGGCCGGGTTGGGCGCGATGGCCATGACGAGGTTCATCAAGCGCGTGGCGTAGGACACCTGCAGCGTCGCCACGTCGATGCGCGCGAGGTCGTTGTCGACGAGGTCCCAGCCCACGGGGCGGCCGGAGCGCGCGGCCTGCGAGCCGCTGACGAGGTTCGTCCAGTTGCGGCCGTTGTCGTCCTTCCACAGCCCCGCCGCGTCCTTCTTGACGATCAAGCCGACGCGGATCGGCGTCGGCAGCGCGGGATTGATGGCCGGCGAGAAGAGCGTGCCGTTGTTGGGTGGCGGGTTCTGGCCGTTGTACGGACCTTGATTGTCGCTGACGACGTTGGGCGGAAAGCCTCCGCCCATCGTGCTGCCGCCGCCGAGGATGGTCGAGCCGTTGCCGGACTCGAACACGGCGGCCCACACCTTCGTGCCGTCGGGCGAAACGGACAAGGCGCGCGGCTCCTCGCCCAGGATGGGAACGCGGGTCGGCGCCGCCGACAAGTTCGCGAGGTTCCAGACCAGCACCGTGTCGGGCGCGCCGCAGCTGACGAAGGCCTTGCCCCCGGCGAAGACCACGTCGAACGGCTCGTCGTCCGTGGACAAGGTGCGCACGACGTTGCGCGTGGCGAGGTCGACGATGCTGATCGTGTCGGAGATGTTGTTGACCACCCACGCCTCGGTGGCGCTGCGCGCGCGCACGCTGCACGGATCCAGCCCGACCGGCACGCTGAAGGCCGGAACCAGCGGCGCGGAGGGCGAGGCCTGGATCGTCCACGCCTCCAGCCGCGCGTCGGCGGTGTTCACCGCCAGGAGCAGCGCGCCGTCGGGCGTGCGCTCGAGCGGGTGCACGTGCGGCGTCTCCCAGTTGACGAAGCTCGACTGGGGCGCGCCATGGAGGACGGCGCAGGAGAAGGCGCAGGCGGCGAGCGGAAGCAGGGAGCGCATGGTCGATCCTCGAGGGGGGGGGCGCCTCGCAAGTATCCCCCAAGGCCGGCGAACCCGCCATGCCCGGGGCGGGGAGCCCGGCGAGCGCGTCCAATCCGCTTGACGAGCGCGGCGCGCGGGGCCGAAGCACCCGCGCGCCGCGCGTGGCGATCGGGCCGCGCCCGCGGGATCAGCCCAGCTTGGCGAGGCAGGCCTGGATGGGAGCCCACTCGCGTTCCGCCGGAGTGTTCTCCTGCACGCCGTAGTAGGCGACCTTGCCCTGCTTGTCGATCACGACGGTGGCGCGCTGGCTGATGAACGGCACCTTGGGGTGGACGAGGCCGTAGTCCTTGGTCACGGCGAGCATCGGGTCGGCGAGCAGGTCGTGGCCGATCTTGTACGTCTGCTTCCACGCCTTGTGGGACCAGGTCGAGTCCCGGCTGATGCCGACGACGACGACGTCCTTGCCGGCCAGCACGGGCTGCGTGGTGATCTTGCAGTTCTCCGTCTCGCAGGTCGGGCTCCAGTCGAGCGGGTACCACAGGAGGACGACGTTGTTCTTGCCGCGGAAGTCCGAGAGCTTCCAGTCCTTCTCGTCCTGGGTCTTGAGGGTGAAGTCGGGGGCCATCTGGCCGGTTGCGAGCGTCATGTGCGGATCCTCGAGTCGTGTGGGGGCGTGTGGATGGTCGTCGGGCGCGCAGAGTCTAGCCTCGCGCTCGACACGGGCACAACGCGCGGGGATGATGGCCGGATGCTTCCCGGCAGCCTGCCCGCGGCCCTGCGGACCGACCTGGAGTTCGCCATCGAAGCCGCCGACGCGGCCGGTCGGCGCGTGCTGGCGCTGCGCGCCGCCAACCGCTGGTCCGGCGACATGCTGGCGGACGTGGGCGACCAGGCGGCCGACGGGTACCTGCAGGGCCTGATCCGCGGCGCGCGTCCCGACGACGGCATCCTGTCGGAGGAGACCGCCGACACGACGGCGCGCCTCGCCAAGCGCCGCGTGTGGATCGTCGACCCGCTCGACGGCACGCGCGAGTACAGCCAGCTGCGCGACGACTGGGCCGTGCACGTGGCGCTGGTGGTCGACGGCGCCTGCGTCCTCGGCGCGGTCGCGCTGCCCGCGCAGGGCCGCGTGCTGTGGGGCGCCTGCGCGGGCGAGGTCCAGGCGGGCGGCGTCGTCGGCGAAGGCGCGCTCGCGCGCGGCTCGACCGCCGAATCTTCGCCGCTGCGCGTGGCCGTCTCGCGCAGCCACACGCCGAGCTGGATGCCCGCCTTCGCCGCGCGCATGGGCGCCGTCGAGGTGCGCTGCGGCAGCGTGGGCGCGAAGGTGGCGCTGCTCATGTCGGGCGAAGCCGACCTCTACGCGCACCGCAAGGGCTTGAAGGAATGGGACACGTGCGCGCCGGAATGCGTGGCGCGCGGACTCGGCTGGAGCGTCACGCGCCTCGACGGCGCGCCCCTGCGCTACAACTCGCCAGATCCCAAGGTGGACGAGTTCCTCGTCTGCCGCCCCGCCTCGCGGGACGCGGTGCTGGCGGGCCTGCGCGATTGCGGCGCCATGTCGCACCGCGAGCCCAAGGCCTGAAGCGC
>JBEBCR010000338.1:0-11048 GCA_041157565.1 Planctomycetota bacterium
GCCGGCTGGTGAGCAGCGTGGCTTGGGGCCGCCGAGGCCTCCGGACCGGCTCCTTGGAGGCCCCGCGCGCCATGGGCGTGCGGGGCCTCCAAGCGTCGCCGGGAGGGCGCTCCAAATCCCGTTTTTCCAGTTGGCTGGACTGGCGCGGGATGTCGCTGAGGCCATGCACGCCAGGCGAGCCAGTTCGCCCCGGCATGAACGCCAACGACAACCGCAATACGGCACCGCCAAGGAACCTATTCCATGCGCCTCCAACTCCGCGACATGTTCTGCTACTCCCTTCTTTCCGGCATCGCCACCCTCGGGGCGCCAGTCGCCGTCGGCGGCACGTCGCCGGCCCAGCTGTCCCTGGTGCCCGAGGGCCGCTTGGCGGCAGCCCTGCCCACGATCTACGAGCGCTTTGGCGAAGTGGTGGCCATGAGCGGCGACCTGCTGGCCATCGGGGCGCCGAGCGAAGACGGCTTGGTCGCCGACTTTGGCGGATCGGCGGCTGGTGGAGCCGCTCAAAGAACCGGCACGGTCTACCTGTATCGCCGCGCGCAAACGGCCGCAGGCGAAGCCTGGGCCCTGGAGGGACGACTCAAGTCGGCCGCGCCGAAGGAACTTGCGAGTTTCGGCGCGAGCATCTCCCTGCACGGCAACTTGCTCGCCGTCGGCAAGCCTGACGATCCCACGCGGGCGCCCTTCGCGGGTGGCTGCGAAGTGTGGAGGCGCACCGAGGAGCACGGCGAAGTGCGCTGGAGCCTGGAGCTCGACCTCGAGCTGCCCTTGGACGAGAGCGACAGGGCAGGCTACTCCGTGGCGATCAGTTCGAACGCTTTGGCGGTCGGCATCCCCTTCGAAGACAGCGACGCGTTGCCCTTCCAGAACGAAGACGGCAACGGCTCGGGCTGCGTGTACCTGCTGCGGTTCCAGTTGGGCCTCGCGGGCGAGATCCAACCGCTCTCCAGCCGTTTCCTGAAGGCGCCGGTCATCCAAGCCGCCAATCAGTACGGCCGTGCCGTGGCGCTCGGCGACGGGTTCCTCGCCGTCGGCGTGCCCAGCGAGCATTCGGGAGGACTCTCGATGTCGGACAACTCGCTGCCTTCCTCGGGCGCGGTGTTCGTCCACGACACGCTCTCCTCGACCGCGCAGCTGATCGGGTACTTGAAGGCCTCCAACGCGGACGCGGGCGACCTGTTCGGCTACGCCTTGTCGGCCCAAGGCTCGCGCCTGGCCGTCGGCGCTCCGCGCGAGGACGCGAGCGCGCAGGGCTTGTCGTCCAATCCACTTGACAACAGCAAGCAGAACTCGGGCGCCGCCTACGTCTTCCGGCGCGGGCCAACCGGATTCGAGGAGGAACGCTACGTCAAGCCGATCGACGAACGGGGCAACGCTTGGTTCGGCGAGGCGCTGGCCCTCGATGGGCAGCGCCTGCTGGTCGGCGCGCGCAACACCGTGGCGCTGCCGGGCGAAACGGATGGATCGGTCCCCATCCTGCCCGGCGTCGCGTACCTCTTCGATGGGGTCGGCGGCGTCCCCTCCGATGCTGCGGCGTTCCGCGCTCCCACGCCCACCTTGCTCATGGAATTCGGCGCGGCGGTGGCCATGGCTGGCGACTTGATCGTGGTCGGCGCGCCCGCGGCGGACGCGGAGGGTGCGACCCGCTGCGGCGCGGCCTTCGCGTTCAGGGCCATCGTCGACTGCGACGGCGATGGCCGCGACGACGCCGAGGAGATCGCCGCCGGGGAGTCCGATTGCGACGGCAACGCGCGGCCCGACAACTGCGACGTGGACGTCAACGGCGATGGCCTGGCCGACGCGTGCCAAGTGGGTGGCGTGGCGAACTGCTTTGGCGACGGGCACCTCACCGCTTGCCCGTGCGGCAACCGGGGCGCGACGGGACGGGGCTGCGCGAACTCGTCCAACCCCGCGGGGGCGCGTCTCGACGCGGAGGGCTTGCCCAGCCGCGGGTTCGACAGCCTGAGGCTCGTGGGGACGGGCATGACCCCGACTTCCGCGGTGTTGTACTTCCAGGCGACAGGTGGTTCGGCGGGAACGCCCTTCGGCGACGGCTTGCGCTGCACCAGCGGCTCCGTGCTGCGCCTGGGCGCGACGGTGAACGTCGGCGGCGCTTCGAGCTGGCCTGCGGCGGGGGCTGCGCGCATCAGCGTGGGCGGCCAGATCAGCGGCCACTTGGGGCAGCGCACGTACCAGGCCTGGTATCGCGACGTCAATCCGTTCTTCTGCGTCGCTGGCGCGCGCTTCAACCTCACGAACGCCGTGCGCGTGAACTGGGTTCCCTGATTCGCACGAGAGCCGCGCGCAGACCACGCGCGTGCGATTCGCGGGCCGAGTTTCCCTCGCGGGACTCGGCCCGCTCCATGCGCAGGTGCGCCACGGAGGGGCGAGCCTGCTCCACGCGGGTCGTCAGCACCTGCGCAGGCAGGCCGGCACCCGCTGCCTCCCAGGACCACCGCGTCGCCCACCGGGTCCGAGTGGGCCGCGAGGTCGAACAGAGGACTCGCGAGCGCGCCAAAGATCAGCTTGCGGACTCCCGCGGTCCCTGCTGGCGTGTCCGAGCCCCTGCTGGCGTGTCAGAGCCCCTACTGGCGTGTCAGAGCCCCTACTGGCGTGTCCGAGCCCCGATGGATTGGGGAGGAAGGGCGGGGGTGCGAGGGGGAGGGAGAAGATGGTGGGCGATACTGGACTCGAACCAGTGACCTCCACGATGTCAACGTGGCGCTCTAGCCAGCTGAGCTAATCGCCCTGAGGTTGGGGGAAGGAGGATAGCGCCGCGATTCCCTCCTGCCAACATGTTTTCCGCGCGGCCCCGAGATTCGTAGACTCTCACCCCGAGATTTCGCCGCGCAGGCGGGGTCCTGCTGGAGGTCGCGCCCGGGTAGCGGGCGCGCGGCGGGGACCACCGCGGGTCCGCAGGCGAGCCCCGTCCACAGTGAAGATCGGCGTCGTCAAGGAGATCAAGAACAACGAGAACCGCGTGGCCCTCACCCCGGCGGGCGTCGACCGCCTGGTGTCCCAGGGGCACGACGTCAGCGTGCAGGCCACGGCTGGCGAGGGGTCGGGGTTGTCGGACGAGCAGTACAAGAAGGCCGGCGCGAAGCTCGTCTCCGACGCCAAGGGCGTGTGGGCCTCGTGCGACATGATCCTCAAGGTCAAGGAGCCGCTGAAGCCCGAGTGGGCCATGATGCGTCCGGACCAGACGCTGTTCACGTACCTGCACCTCGCCGCCGACAAGGCGTTGACGAACGGCGTGGTGAAGACGAGGAGCTACGGCTTCGCCTACGAGACGCTCGAGTCGCACGGCACGCTGCCGCTGCTCGTGCCGATGAGCGAAGTCGCCGGCCGCATGGCGATCCAGGAAGGCGCCAAGTACCTCGAGAAGCCGATGGGCGGCTCGGGCATCCTGCTCGGCGGAGTGCCTGGGGTGCGCCCGGCCAAGGTCACGATCATCGGCGGCGGCGTGGTGGGCACGCAGGCGGCGCGCATGGCGGCCGGACTCGGCGCCGACGTGACGATCCTCGACGTCAACCTCGATCGCATGCGCTACCTCGACGAGGTGCTGCCGCCCAACTGCACGACGCTGTACTCGACGCCGTACGCGATCCGCGAGCTCCTGCCGGAGACGGATCTGCTCGTCGGAGCGGTGCTGATCCCCGGCGCGGCCGCACCCAAGCTCGTCAAGCGCGCCGACCTCAAGCTGATGCGCCCGGGCAGCGTCATCGTCGACGTCGCCGTCGACCAGGGCGGCTGCATCGAGACCGTCGAGCCGACCACGCACGCCAAGCCGACCTACGTCGTCGACGGCGTGACGCACTACTGCGTCGCCAACATGCCGGGCGCGGTGCCGCGCACCAGCACCTGGGCCTTGACGAACGCCACGCTGCCGTGGGTCGAGAAGCTCGCCAAGCTGGGTCCGGTGGGGGCCATCGAGCAGAGCGCCGAGTTGCGCAGCGCCGTCAACTGCGTCAAGGGCCACATCACCTACGAGGCGGTGGCCAAGGCCTTCGGCGCCAAGTACGTGGCGCCGCTCGACGCCGTCGCGAAGCGCTGACGGAGTCGCCGGGTGGACTGGTTCGACGCGTTGATCCTCGGTCTGGTCGAAGGCCTGACCGAGTACCTGCCCGTGTCGTCGACGGGCCACCTGCTCCTTTCCCAGCGACTCCTGGGGCTCGAGTCCAGCGAGGCGAACAACGCCTACGCCATCGTCATCCAGGCCGGAGCCATCCTCGCCGTCCTGTGGGCCTGCCGCGCGCGCGTGCGGCAACTCCTCGGCGCGCCCGCCGGCGACGTCGAGGGCCGAAGGCTGCTCGCGAACCTGGTCGTGGCCTTCGTGCCCGCCGCGGCCATCGGCTTCCTCTTCGACGACTGGATCGAGGCGCGCTTCTTCGGCTTGTGGCCGATCGCGACCATGTGGATCGCCGGAGGGGCGTTCATCCTGCTGGTGCCGCGGCTGCGGCGGGGAGGAGCGCAAGGGCTGGGCTTCGAGCAGATCGGCGCGCGCCAAGCGCTGCTGATCGGCCTCGCGCAGGTCGTGGCCATGGCGCCCGGCACCAGCCGCTCGCTCGCCACCATCTCGGCCGCCTTGCTCGTCGGATTGTCCGGCGCCGCGGCCGTCGAGTTCAGCTTCCTCCTGGGAGTGGCGACGCTGACCGCCGCCAGCGCCTGGACCGCCCTGAAGAGCCACGAGGCGCTGGCCGAGATCGGCCTCGCCAACATCGCCATCGGGCTGGTGGTCTCCTACCTCGCGGCATGGGCCACCGTCAGCTTCCTCCTGGAGTGGGTGCGCTCGCGCGGCCTCGCCATGTTCGGCTGGTACAGGCTGGCGCTGGGCGGGCTGGTCGCCCTCTGCCTGTGGGGCGGCTGGCTCTCGGCCACCTGATCCGCCCGGGCCGGAATGTCAAGTTCGCTTGACGTCCCGGGCGCGGCCTCACTTGGGCATCGGCTTGGCCGTGGCCGACTTGGGCGCGGCCTTGGCGGGCGACTTGGGCGCGCCGGCGGCCGCCGGCTTCCTCTCGGTCGTGGTCGCGCGGCGCGCCGCGGCGGTGGAGGGGAGCGCGGCCGACTCCGGGTCGAGGCGCTCGGCGCCGCGGTAGCGTCGCACCCACGCCGCGAGGTTCTCGCCCGGGCACTCGGTGCCGCGGAACTCGCCGTGCAGGTAGACGCGGTTCAGCGGGATCTTGTACTGGGAGCGCAGCGAGCCGAGCACGCGCTCGAGCGCCTCGAGCGCCGGGCCGGCCGGCTTCTGCGTCTCGAAGTTGCCGAGCAGGCACACGCCGATGTTCTGGATGTTGTTCTCCTTGTTGGCGTGCGCGCCCTGCCACTGGATCTGCCGCCCCTCGAACACGCGTCCGTACGGGTCGATGACGTAGTGGTAGCCGATGTCGCCGTAGCCGCGTCCGTCCATGTGCGAGGACTGCACCTGGCGCACGCCCTCGCACGACGCCTTGAGCGTGCCGTCGAGCGGCACGGGATTGGGCATGGCCGAGTGGTGCACGGTGATGCGGCGGTAGGGCGCGCGATTCTTGTCCAGATCGGCGAGCACGGGATTGCGGGCGCCCCAAGCCGAGCGTTCGACGATGGCGAAGGACGGAGCGCTCGAGGCGCGACGCAAGTCGGCGAGCAGCGCGTCGCAGGTCTTGATCGACTCCTCGGCGCGGCGGCGCTGGCCGGGCGTGGCCTTCATGTCGGACATCACCGCCGCGAAGCCCACGCGCGCCGTCGCGAGGCGCGTGGAGATGGAAGCTTCGGGCGCGAGCCCCTTCGAACGCGCGGCGGCGAGGTCGCGGCGCGCGTACTCGGCGCGACCGCGGTTCAACTCGAGTTCGGCCTCCACGCGCCACTCGTGCGAGGCGCGCGCCCCTTCGGTCGCCTGCCACGTCTCGATGCGCTGCAGCTTCTCCCACGACAGGGGTTCGGCCATCCACGCCGGCACGGCGTCGGGGTCGTGGCGCACCTGCGCGGCGGGCACGCTGTCGCGCACCTCGACGGGCAAGGGCTTCTGGCTTTGGCAGGCGCCGAGCACGAACAAGGCGCAGGTGGAGGCGAGGGAGGCGAGGCGCAGGGCGCGCGGGGCGAAAGTCATGCCTTGGGAATAGGAAATCCAACGATCGGGGGCAAGACGCTGGCCGCAGCCAAGATGCTGCTTTGAGGATGGGAATTCCCCCCGACGGGTACCAGACTGGGGAGGCTCGGCTGGCACGGGGTGCGCTTGCGCGTCCTCCTCCGGTCGTATGCACTAGGCGACCCCCTCCATGCCGCGTCCGGTCCTGGTTCCACTCCTCTTCGCCCTGCTGGCCCTTGCAGCGCGCTCCATGCCGGCCACGCCCCGCGCGCCGAGCGCCGCCCCCGCGTTCCATCCCGCCGAGGCCTGCGAGGCCGCGCAGGACGACGAGGAGCTGTGGGCGGAGGAACGCCAGGCGTGCCGCTCCTTGATCCACAAGGGGCGGCTGCGCGAGGCCATGCGCCGACTCGACGAACTCCTGGCCGAGCGACCCTCCGATCGGGAAGCCCGCGAGCTGCGCGCGCAGGCCCTGTGGCGCGATGGGCGGCTGGACGAGGCGCGCAAGGCCGGCGAGGGGCTGCTCGCCGGCGCGAGCGGCACGGATGGCGCGGCCCCGGCGAGGCTCCTCATGGACCTGGGCGCCTTGCTCGGGGGCGAAGCGCTGGCCGCCGCCTTGGCTCACGAGGCGCGCTTGGCGCCGGGCGCCGACGCACGGGACGCCTGGAGCCTCGGCGCCGCGCGCCTCGAGGCAGGCCAGCGAAGGGAGGCGTTCGCGGCTTGGCGCGCGGGCGCAGGCGCCGAGGCGCGACGCGCGGACGAGTTGCTGGCTCGCGGCCACTGTCGCCGCGCGCTGCTCGATCTCGCGGGGGCCTCGCAGGACTATGTCGCCGCGATCAAGGCTGGCGAGGACGAGGGCGACGAGCGCCCCGATCTGCTCGTGGCGCTGGCCGACTTGTACTTCGAGGCCGATCGCGAGGTCGAGGCGGCCAAGCAACGCTCCGCGGCGAAGCTCTACGACCAGGCGCTGGCCATCGACCCCGACCACGAGGGCGCCTTGCTCGGGCAATGGGCGCTGCACGACTACAACTGGCTGCGCCAGCGCCGCAGCGCCGGCGAGTTCCTCGAGCGCGCGTTGAAGGCGCGGCCGCGTTCGGTGCGCGCGCTGCTGGCGGCGACCACGAGCGATCTGGTCGATGGCGACTTGCAGGCGGCGCGCGCCCGGCTGCAGGCGTTGGAGGAGCTCGCGCCGAGGCGTCGCGCCGTGCGCGGGGCGCAGGCGGCGTTGGCCTTCCTCGGCGGCGATGCGGCGCGCGCCGAGAGCCTGGCCGCCTCGCTCCTCTCCGAGGATGCCGGCGACTCGACCACCACGGCGCTGCTTGGGCGAGCGCTCGTCGAGCAGTACCGCTTCGCCGAGGCCATTCCGTGGCTCGAGCGGGCGGTCGGCGCGAACGGCGAGGACCACGAGGCGCTGACCTACCTCGGCCGCGCCCAGGCCAACACCGGCGACGAGGTGGCCGCGCTGCGCACGCTCGACCGCTCGGCGGAGGCGGCGCGCGGACGCGCGGACGCGTGGCGCGACAACATGCGCCTCGTCCTGACGCGCATGGCGCAACGCCACGTCGTCGTCGGCGAGGGCGCCCTCACCTACAGCTTCGAGCAGCGCGGCCGCGAGGTGATGGAGGAGATCATGTCGCGCTTCTACTCGGACGCGCGCGAACTCCTCGCCCGGCGCTACGGGTTCACGCCTTCGCCCACGCGCATCGAGATCTTCTCGCGGCAGGCGGACTTCTCCGTGCGTTCCGTCGGGTTCGAGGGCTTCCCCGCGCTGGGCGTGTGCTTCGGCCCGGTGGTGACCGCGGTCTCGCCGCTGTCGGAGCTGCGCGGCACGCAGTCGTGGGCGCGCACCGCCTACCACGAGTTCACCCACGTCATCCACCTGGGGATCTCGAAGAACCGCTGCCCGCGCTGGATCACGGAAGGCATCGCCACGTGGGAGGAGGAGACGCGCAATCCGGCGTGGACCCGCAACCTGCGCCGCGAGCTGGTCGACGCCATCGCCAACGACGACCTGCTCGAGTGCCGCACGATCAACCGCGCCTTTCGCGGGCCGCGCGTCATCTACGCCTACTACCAGTCGGGCTTGATGGTGCGCATGGTCGTCGAGCGCGACGGCTTCCCGCCGCTCGTGCGCCTGCTCGAGGCCTTCGAGAAGGGCGCCGACCTCGACCAGGCCTTCCGCGATTGCTTGAAGACGACGCCCGAGGCCTTCGACCGCGATTTCGAGGCCTGGGCGCGCGCTTGGACGGCGCCCTTGAAGGTCGAGCCGCGCCTCTCGGGCGCCACCGTGGCGCGGCTGCGCGCCACCCTCGGCGCGAATCCGCCCGCGGACGAGGGCGCGCGCGCCCGCTGGGCCGACGGCTGGATCGGCGTGGCGCGCGCCAGCTTCGCCGCCGGCAAGCGCGTCGACGCCGAGGATGCGCTGCGCCGCCTGAAGGCGCTGCCCGCCGAACCGGCGCGCGCGGCGCTCTTGCGCGGCGACATCGCCTTGCAGCAGGACGACGACGAGCTCGCCCTGTCGCACTACCAGCGCGCCTTCGCCGGCGGCGCCGAGGACTACCGCGCGCGGTTCACCGCCGCCAAGCTGCTCGAAGCCGCGAGCGACGACGAGGGCGCCATCGCCATGCTCGAGTCGGCGTTGGCGGCCTTCCCCGGCTGGGACGATCCGGGCCTCTCGGCCGAACTGGAGCTCGCCGCCATCCACAAGCGGCGCGGCGACGAGGAGAAGGCCCTCGAGTACGAAGAGCGGCGCCTCGATTGGGACGCGGGCGATCTCGCCCTGCGGATGCGCGTCGCGGAGGCGTGGACCACGCGCGGTCGTCCGGAGCGCGCGGTGCTGCGGCTCGAGGAGTGCGTCGAGATCGATCCCTTCGTGCGCAAGGTGCATCGCCAGCTTGCCGAGGCGCAGGAGGCCGTGGGCGACCACGCCGGCGCGGCGCGCTCGTGGCGCCTGCTGCAGAAGGTGCCCCCGGAGCTGGACGGACTCGACGGCACGCCGGCCGAGGACGCGGAGCTCGCAGCGTGGATCGGACGCGAGTCGCTCTCCCTGGCGAAGGACGGACGCTGCGACGAGGCGCGCGAACGCGCCGCCGCCGCGCTCGCGCTGGTCGACGACGAGGCTTCCGCGCTCGAGGCGCAGGGGCTTTGCGGAGGCGGCAAGTGACGCGGCCCTTGTTCGTGGTCCTGGATGGCGCCGACGGCTGCGGCAAGAGCACGCAGGCGCGCCTGCTCGTCGAGCGCCTCAAGGCCGAGCGCGGCATCGAGCCGCTCCACGCGCGCGAACCGGGCTCGACGCAGCTCGGCGAGCGTCTGCGCGCCATCCTGTTCGACCGCGCGCTCGATCTTTCCCCGCGCGTCGAGCTGTTGCTGTTCGCCGCGGCGCGCGCGCAGCTCCTGTCGGAGCTCGTGGCGCCGGCGCTCGCCGCGGGCCGCGACGTCGTCTGCGAGCGCTTCCATCCCTCGACCTTCGCCTACCAGAGCGTCGCCGGCGGGCTCGACGAGGAGCTCGTGCTGCGCACGCTGCTCGAGCACGCCAACGAACCGGAGCCCGACGCCTTGGTCGTGCTCGACCTGCCGTTGGAGGTGGCGCTCTCGCGCCGCGGCGCGGCGCGCGACCGCATCGAGGCCAAGGACGAGTCCTTCCACGCGCGGGTCGTGGAGGGCTACCGCATCTGGGCGCGGCGCCACGCGCGCACGCGCCTCGTCGACGCGACGGGGGATCCGGCGACGGTGCACGAGCGCGTCCTCGAGGTGGTGCGCCGTGCGCGTTGAGGCGCTGCGCGGGCACGGTGCGCGGCTCGCTGGCCTGTGGCGCGCCGCGCGCCAGCGTCGCCTGGCGCACGCCCTGCTCTTCGCCGGCCCCGCTGGCATCGGCAAGCACCTGGCGGCCGAGACGCTGGCCGCCGGCCTCTTGTGCGAAGCCGGTCCGGGCGAGCCCTGTCGACGCTGCGGCGCGTGCAAGCGCTGCGCTTCCGGCTCGCATCCCGACCTGCACGTGGTCGATCCCGTCGCCGAGGAGCTGGAGACGATCCCCATCAAGCGCATCGCGCGCCGCGAGGACTCCCAGGGCCAGACGGTGGAGGAGTTCCTCGGACTGCGCGCGATGGAGGGTGGCTGGCGCATCGTGCTGCTGCGCGAGTGCGAGCGCCTCAACGAGGAGGCCCAGAACGCGCTGTTGAAGACGCTCGAGGAGCCTGGCGCCGACGCGCTGCTCGTCCTGGAGTGCTCGCGCGTCGAGCGCTTGCTGCCCACCATCGCCTCGCGCGTCGTGCGCGTGGGCTTCGAGCCGCTCCCCGAGTCGGACGTGGCGCGCTGGCTGGCCTCGGATGGCGTCGAGCCGACGTTGGCGCGCGAGCTGGCGCGCTTGTCCGCCGGGGCCATCGGCGTGGCGCGCCGGGCCGCCGCCGAGGGCTGGCTGGAGCGCCGGGCCATCCTGTGCGCATGCCTCGCTGGCCGCCTGGACGCCTTCGCGGCCGCCGCCGCGCTGGACGAGGTCGAGGGCGAGCACCACGGCAAGACCGCCGCCGCCAAGGCGCGCAACGCCGCGCGCGCGACCCTGGACCTCGGCATCGCCCTGCTGCGGGACCTCGAACGGCTGGAAGCCGGCTTGGAGCCCGCCGCCTTGCCGCATGGCGCGGCCCTGCTGGAGGCGGAGGTCTCCAGCGGAGGCGGCGCTCGTCGGCAGCGGCTGGAACAGGCGCTCCTGGCCCGGCAAGATGTGGACCTGAACCTCGCGCCCGACGCGGCGCTCGAGCGCATGCTGCTCGCCTTCGCGCCGGCGCGCGCGGAGCGGAGCCGCAAGGCGTGAGTCGCCCGTCGCGCCCAGCCGCGGCGCGACGAGCGCGACGGCGAGGACGATCGGCGACGCGACAACTGATGGACACGAAGCGAACGTGAGCGACAGCGTGCGCAAGCTGGCCTTGCAGGACGGGCGTTACGCGCCCGAGGCCTTCCAGTTCCTCTACGAATCGCTCGACACCGCGATCCA
>JBEBCR010000339.1:0-3661 GCA_041157565.1 Planctomycetota bacterium
CGCTGCACGTGTTCACTCCACGGGCCATGTACCGCCACGACCCCGACGCCAAGGACGAAGCAGGACGCTTCGTGCGCGAGATCGACGTGGAGCTCCTGTGGCCGGTGGCGGATCCCGCCGGCCCCTTCCACCTGCAGGCCTTCGTGCACGACCTCGACGGCGACGGCGCCGACGAGATGGTGCTGCCGGAGCCAGGTGGCTACCGCATCCTCTCGCGCGCCGCGGGCGCGTGGCGTGGCGCCAAGCTCGCCCTGTCGGAGGAGGCGGTCTCGCGCGTCGCGCTGGAGCGGCCCGAGGTGCGCAACGGCGGCGCCTCCGCGGGATTCCGCGCGCGAGCGGGCGCCTCGCTCGGACTGGGCGTCGAGGCGCTGCGCGAGCCGTGGCTCGAACTGTCCGACTCGGTGCCCGCGCCGGTCGTGGCGGACATCGATGGCGACGGCCGCCTGGACGTCGGCGCCCTCGCGCGCACGACCTTCCAGTGGTGGCGGCAGGCGCCTTCGCGCGAGTACGTCCCGGGAGCCTCGACGGAGAGGAACCCCGTCGAGCGCGACCGCGGACGGGCGCTGGACGTGTCCTATTCGGCGCGCATGGGCGACCACGACCTCGACGGGCGCGCCGACGCGCTGGTCTTCGCCGCCAATCGACGCAGCGAGAAGGCGCAGACGCAGGTCCTCGCCTGGCGCGGGGCCAAGCGCGACGGAGTCGACACGCTGTTCCCGAAGGATGGCGCGCCGGCCCAGGTGCTGGTGCTCGACGGCATCGCGCGCGCCATCGCCTTGGAGGACGTCGATGGCGACCGCCTGCCGGACCTCGTCGCCGGAGCGGTCAAGCCCGACCTGATCGACGCCTTGCGCGCGGCGACCTCCGAGCGGCTCGAGGCGCAGATCTACATCTTCCTCGGCAAGCGCGGCGGCTGGTCGCGCCGCCCGGACCTGACCTGGACCTTGTCGGTCAAGGCGGCGCGCTTCGACGCGCAACTGGAGGTCCTCGGCGACGTGACCGGCGACGGACTGGCCGAGATCCTCGTGCGCAGCGAGCCCGAATCCGCGCGCGTGCTGATGCTGCGGAAGGGTCGCGACGGCGCGTTGAGCCTGCTGGACAAGCCCGTGTGGCAGGCGGCGGTCGATCCCGACGCGCGCCTGCTCGCGCCCGGCACCCTCGCCAAGTCGGCGCCGGACATCCTGTGGGTCGAGAAGGAGGGCGTCTCGTGCACGAGCTTCTACTGACGGCGGTCTTGTGCGCCGCGCAGGAGCCGGCCACGCAAGCCGGAGTGCTGTTCGCGGAGGAACTGCCCTTCGCGCTGGCGGACGCGCGCGTGGTCGAACTCGGCGGCCCGGCGGGCATGGAAGTGCTCGTCGTCGGACGGCAAGGCGAGGTCCGCTCGTGGAACCTGCCGCGCGAGGGCTTCGCCGGCGGCCTGCGCGGCGAGGCTCGCCTGGCCCAGCCCACGCGCAGCGCGCTGGCCCTGGCGCAGGCGAGCGGCGCAGTCGCCGCGCCGGACCTCTACGTGCTCGACGACAAGGGCGCAAGCCGCCTGCCGGTGCTGTCCGACGGCACCCACGGCAAGGACGCCAAGGAGCTGTCTCGGCGCGTGCGCTTGTCGCTGCGCACGGGCATGCCGCGCTTCGTGCCCTTCGCCCCCGACATCGACCGCGACGGGCTGCCCGAGCTGGTTGCTCCGCGCGCGGGTCGGCTGGAGATCTGGAAGCGCCCGGTGTCGACCGGCGACGAGGCGCCCGACTACCAGCGGCTCGCGGCGGTGCGCGTGGTCGCGAGCACGAGCCGCCGCGCCGACGCCGGGTTGGCTTCCGACATCCTCGAAGCCAGCTTGCGCGTCCCTTCCCTGCGGCTCTTGGACCAGAACGGCGACGGCAAGGACGACATCTGGGTCGAGGAGGGCGAGCAGCGCGCCTGGCACATCGTCGGCGCCGATGGGCGCATCCCCGAGGATCCGACCCGCAAGCTGGACCTGTCCACGTTCCGCGACTCGTCGAGCGAAGGCTCGACTCTCGCTCCGGGCCGCGTGTTCGCAGGAGGCCAGACGGCCTCGCTGCAGGCGCGCGACCTCGACGGCGACGGCGTGGTCGACTTCGTCGTGGCGCACCGTCGCAAGGTCTGGTCCTTCCTCGGCACGCGCCAAGGTCCGCAGTTCGAGCAACCCGCCGCCATCTTGAAGAGCGCCGAGGACGCCACGCTGATCCTGCTCGCGCAGCTCGACGAGGACCAGCGGCCCGACTTGCTCGTGCTGCGCGTGGTCGTGCCGGGAGTGGGCACCCTGATCCGCGGCCTCGTGGGCGAGTGGGAGGTCGAGATGGACGCCGTCGCCTACGCGAACGCCGGAGGCGGGCAATTCGGCAAGGAGCCCAGCCAGCGCGCCACGATCGTCTTCCGGCTGCCGCCCATCCTCGACGTCGTGCGCGATCCGGAGAAGATCCTGACCCGCTTCGAGACCGCGGGCCAATCGGTGCGACAGCCCATCGAGGGCGACTGGGACGGCGACGGCCGCGTCGACATCGCCATGCTCGACGGCGACGTCGCCAACGGCCAGACGCACGTGGACGCGTGGCTCGGCGCGCAAGGCGAGCTGAAGTCCGAATCGCAGGACGACGAGCGGCTGCTCAAGAAGCTGCTCTTCGAGGAGTCCGGACGGCCCTGGGACCTCGATCGCGCCATCGAATGGCTGTCGAACTTCGGCGAGGGCCGCGTGCGCGACCTGACCGGGGCGCGCGAGCCGAGCGCCACGATCCAGCTGCCGGACGCTGCCACCTGGCGCGTCGCCATCGCGCAGGGAGCGGACCTCGACGGCGACGGACGCGACGAGTTGCTGCTCGTGCGTCGCGCCAAGGGCGACTCGCAGAGGGCGCAGCTACTCGCGCTGCGCATCGCGGGCGGATGAGCGCCGTTGGTGCGCGCCGGCCACGGCCTGCGCGCACCAACGGCGCGCGCAGGCGTCAGACGCGCGGTTCGAAGTCGAGAGCGCGCGCGAGGAAGGCCCAGATGTCGGCCCATTCCTCGATGACCATGGAGGTCGGCTTGCCCGCGCCATGGCCGCCACGCGTCTCGATGCGGATCAGGGCCGCCTCGCCGCCGGTCTTCTCCTGAAGTTCCGCGGCGAACTTGAAGCTGTGGGCGGGGACGACGCGGTCGTCGTGGTCTCCGGTCGTGATCAAGGTCGCCGGGTAGGCGACGCCCTGCCGCAGGTTGTGCAGCGGCGAGTACTTCGCGAGGTAGGGGAAGGCCTGGCTGTCGTCGCTGCGCCCGTAGTCCGAGGCCCACGCCCAACCGATGGTGAAGCGGTGGTAGCGCAGCATGTCGAGCACGCCGACGCCCGGCAAGGCGGCGCCGAACAGCTCGGGACGCTGGGCCATGCACGCGCCGACGAGCAGGCCGCCGTTGCTGCGACCGTGGATGGCGAGCTTGGAGGGGCTCGTCCGGCCGGTGGCGACGAGCCACTCGGCGCAGGCGATGAAGTCGTCGAAGACGTTCTGCTTGCGCTCCTTGGTGCCGGCCTGGTGCCACTCGCGTCCGTACTCTCCGCCGCCACGCAGGTTGGCGCTGGCGTAGGCGCCGCCCATCTCGAGCCAACCCATGGTGGCGGGCGAGAACGCCGGCTTGATGGGGATGTTGAAGCCGCCGTAGCCGTAGAGCAGGACCGGCGTGT
>JBEBCR010000340.1:0-4413 GCA_041157565.1 Planctomycetota bacterium
GCCTGCCCCAGTCCGGCCGCGGCTTCGCCGAACTGGAGCCCGAGGAGAAGGACGCCGTCTCCCACCGCGGCCGCGCGCTCGATCACCTGGCCGAGTTGCTGCCGGGCGCGCTGCGCGAGGCCTAGCAAGCGTCAATCTTGATTGCGCCGCAACCGGACGCGCGTCGGCGTGCCGCGCAGCACGCCATGGTCGTTGTCGCGCAGCAATTCCGGCAAGCGAGCCAACTCCTCCGGCGAACTCAACTCGCGCTCGTCTCCACACGCAAGCGTCGGCGGGACCGCGTGCAGGGTGAAGCAGGCTTCCTCGGCGCGTCTTCGTCCGAGGGCGAGACACTCCTTGCCGGCGCTGGTCACCGACCAACCGGCCTCCTCCGCTCGTTCGAGCAGGCCATCCCTGTCGAGCTGGGCGCGAGCGCAGTCGAGCATGCGCGTCGAACCGAGGCCGCTGGATCGGCAGACATGTTCGTCGAGCTGGCCGCGCGGGTCGAGCTTCGCCAACTCGAGCGCCAGGCGCTCGATCGGCAGGAGCCAGGGGTTGTAGACGACTTGCGCGTCGTATGTGCCTTGGTTGCTGTACTTCATGGTTCTTGCGTGCCTTGCGCGTGGGTCCTTGGAGAGTCGAACGAGTGGACGACGTCGCATCACAGCCGATGGATGCCTCCGCACGACTGGATGTGGCGCTGGATCTCCTCGTAGACGTGCACTGGTTGCGCGACGCCCGGCAGGCGCACGCGCGCCTTGCGGAAGTCCTCCAGCGCGCCCACGAGGCACAAGAGCCTCTTCGCGCGCGACATGGCCACGTTCACGCGACGAAACTCGGTCACGAAGGGCGAATCGGGCTTGAAGCCCGTGCGCACCATGCTCAACAACACGATGTCGGCCTCGGCGCCTTGGAAGCTGTCGACGCTGTCGATCTTGACGCGCAAGCCGACCAAGCCGCGTTCCCTCCTCGCCAGCGACTGCAACAAGTCCTTCTGGGCCTTGTAGAAGGTCGCCACGGCCACTTCGAGCGCGGGACCGTGCTCGTAGTGCTCGCCCTCCACGAGGAGGTGGTCGTCGGACACCTCGCGACCTTCGATCCACAAGGTGGGGTGCAGGCCACTAGGACAAGGGCCATGCCGCTTCTTCTGCGACTTGTCCAAGCCTTCTCGCAGCACGATCGCGCGTTGGCCCACCAAGGCACCGACGATGCGGCCGCGACTCCGGAGTTCCGGCCGGATCGAACGCGCTTGCTTGCCGAGCGCCAACAGCGCCTGCATCACGAAGCGCGCTTCGCCTTGGTTGCGGCGCGAAGTGCCGCTCGGCTCCTCGCGACAGATGCGCCCCGTGTCGAACCACGCGATGCCCTGCTCGACGCCCAGTCGCAGGCCCGCGAGCTCCAGCGGCAGGGGCAAGGCGCGTGCGCTCGCCTCCACGCCATCCTTCAAGCCGCCTTGGACCTGCTTGTAGAAGCGCGCATAGGCCGCGCTGATGCGCGGTGCGGCGCGATACTGCGTGTCCAACATGACCAGCAAGTCCGGACGGTCCCGGCCCTGGTCGACCGCTTGCTGGAACCACGACTCGTCGACCAACGCTTTCGCGCGCCCGATGCGGTCCTTGTCCAACCGGCCATTCGACTGGTCGATCGTCTCTTCCAGCGATTGCTCGTCGTCCTTGAAGATCGGGGGCAGTTGGTGGTGGTCGCCCACGAACACCGCCTTGCGCGCCAGGACCAGCGCGGGCAGCATCTCGACCACCGTGGCCTTGCTGACTTCGTCGATGATGACCAGGTCGAAGCCGGGGATCGCGTATTCCTTGGCCAACTTGGCCGCCTGGGAGCAGGTCGCTCCGACGACATTCGCCGAACGACGGTAGGCCGCATCCAGCAGATCCTCGTTGGCGGGCGCATGCATGCGCGCCGAACTCCTGCTGTCCGCCTTGAAGCGCTCCACGATCGCGGCGAGCTCGCCCGCGGGCCCGTGCGCCAAGTCGTCCTCGAAAGGCTCGACGCGCTCGAGCAGCTTGGTCACCGCCGCCGGCCCCACGACGGGCAGCACCGCGCGCTGCAACTTGCTCATGTCCTTTTGCGGCATGCGCCACGCCCGCACTCCGCGCAGGTCCATGACGCGCTCGATGACGTTGTCGACGGCCACGTTCGACTGCGACGCCACCAGCACGCGCAGGCCCGCTCGCGCGGCCGATTGGCAGATGGCAGCGATCGCCTTCGTCTTGCCGGTGCCCGGGGGCCCCCAAACGAGCGAGATCTCCCGCCGCGACAACGCGATCTCCACGGCGCGACGCTGCGCAGCATTGAGGTCGCGCGCCAAAGCCGGCTCCACTTCGATGCGCGGCCATGTTCCTTCATCCAATTCGCCCGCCTCGCGCGGGTTGATCAGCGACTGCACGAAGCGGGGATTCGCGGCGCGTCCTTCGAGCAGGGCTTCGAGCGCGGCGCCTTGGCGATCGAGGCAGGTCGCATCCGGCGCGCCCACGAGTTGCACGTCTTCGCCAGCGACGACCCTGGGCAGGCGCTTGCCGCGGCGCCCGCGCACGCGCAGGCGCGGTCGCTCGACATGTCCGCCCTCGCCGGATTTCGCCGCGACCTCGCCATCCAACTCGATCTCGTGCTCGCATCCTCGAACGACCAGCTGCAAGGGTGTCGCGCGCAACACCTCGCCTTGCGCGCGCGACAGACTGGCCGAAAACTCGAGCATCAGCACCTCGCCGCCGCGCGGCATGGCATCGACGGATCCTCCGTCGTGCATGCAGTCCTCGTCGGGGGCCGCCTGATCCCCGCCGACCACCACCGCGTCGAGCCGGAGGGACTTGGAGGCTTCGATGTCCTTGAGGCAGTCGAGCAGGTCTCGCCATTCGCGCCAACGCTGCGGCGCATCGAAGGCGGGCGAGGGCAGCTGCTTCAAGTAATCCTGGTCGCGGTCATCGAGCCCCGCGGCCCCCTCGCCACCCACGAGGCCGTGGACCAAGCGCTCGATGCCATGCAGGACGCGCGGTCCATCCACTTCGCACCGCAACACCTCGAAGTGCAGGCGTCGATCCCAACCGGCGCTTCGTCCCCAGTGAGGCACGACCTCGAGCACCAAGCCGACCTCGTCGATGGGCCACGATCGCACCCGCAAGCGCGGGCCGTCGTTCAACCCGCGCGGCGGCACTTGGGACAGCGCGACGGGCTTCTCCGCGAGGCAGGCCTCGACCAGTCGCCTAAGCGCCTCGCTGGGCTCAGGGCGGTCGTCGCACGGGGCAAGGGTGCGGAGCGCGTCGAAGATCGCCCTCGCGCCGACCTTGTCCCAGGTCCCGGCAGGCAAGAAGACTGCGCTGTTCCGAAACTGGTGGCGATGCTGCAGATTAAGCATGAAATGTCCTATCTTGTTTCTAGCTAGTTATTTGTGATTCAGCCTTGAGGCAGCAGCCACACGCGTACAAGCGTCCATGGTGCTGGCTTGATGTAGGGGCGCGATGCCCCGAAATGCGCCACGCCAATAGCAGCTTCGTACAGGTTCCGAACACTGCCACGAGGTCAGGCACGGGGGGCGTCCGCGACGATCGCAGGTCGCCCGCGCCAAGCCGCCGAAGCACTTGTGCCCGGCTGCGCCGAGTGGCCATAGTGCGCGGCGCCATGGCCCATTCCGAGCACTCGAGCACCCCGCCCAGCCCTGCCCATTCCTCGCCTCCCGGGCAGGCGCTCGTGGAGAGGCTGATCTTCGCCAGCCGCTGGGTGCAGGCGCCGCTCTACGTGGGATTGATCGCGGCGGGCGTCTTGTACGCCTACAAGTTCGCCGAGCACCTGTGGCACATGATCCACGACGTCGGTTCGCTGGGCGAGACCGAGATCATGCTGGGCGTCCTGACCTTGGTGGACATCACCATGGTGGCGAACCTGCTCGTGATGGTGATCGTCGGCGGCTGGGCGACCTTCGTCAGCCGCCTCGACATCGACGGGCACCCCGACAAGCCCGATTGGCTCGAGCACATCGACGCGGGCACGATGAAGGTCAAGCTGGCCGGTTCGCTCGTCGGCGTCAGCGGCATCCACCTGCTGCAGACCTTCATCGCCGTCGGCCAGGACAAGACCGCGCCGGTGCGCAACGACGAGATCATGTGGCAGGTGATCATCCACGGCGTGTTCCTGCTCTCGAGCATCATGCTGGCCTGGACCGAGCGCGTGCTCGCCGCGCGCCACGCCCAGCACTGACGCGGCCAGCGGCGGGCGCGGGACGGCCATGGAGTTCGGCTCCGCGACCGGCGCCGAGGCCGCCGACCGCGCGCCGGCCCCGGCCCCGCGACCGGCCCGGTGAACGGTTCGCGCGGGTGCGCGGCTGGGCCCGTCGGAGCGGCGTGGCGGGCGGTTCGGCCTTTGGGCGCCGATCGGGTATCCTCTTCGCCCCTCTCGAACGGGAGGGCCCCGAGCCCGTGCATC
>JBEBCR010000341.1:0-3138 GCA_041157565.1 Planctomycetota bacterium
CTCGGCCTTGGGGTCGAGCTTCTTGATGGCCGTGACGAAGCACCAGACCATCTCGTCCTTGGCGATCTCGTAGGGCACCGACAGGAGCACCTTGCCGTCGCCGGCGAGCCACACGTGCTGCGGCGCGATCACCATGCCCGAGGCGTCGGCCTTGAGGATGTCCTTGCGCGCCTCCATGTCGACGCGCCGGTGGTCTAGGCACAGCACCCCGTCGAAGCGCGTGCACGGCTTGGTGGGGGCGGCGTGCTCGGCGGCCGAGGCGACCACGTTGATCGTGCGCGCGGCGAGCGCCACGACCTCCTTCTCGGCGTACATCCTGGTCGCCATGCGGTCGTTGGCCTTCTCGCCGTCCATGTTCACGGCGAGGAACACGACCTTGTTGCCGTCCTTGGCGGTGGCGAGGGCCACCTCGAGCGTCTTCTGCCACGCGATCTGGGCGTGGGCGGCGACGGAGAGGAGGCAGGTGGCGGCGAGGGCGAGCGGGAGTCTCATGGGCGTGGTTCCTGCGATGATGGTCGTGGAACCGGAGAGCCGGGCGCAAGTCCCGCGCCAAAGGGCGATTCCAACCCCCGTCGACGCCCGGCGCCGGCCCGCGGGGATGGGCTTCAGGCCAACCAGCCGCGCACCACGGTCCCCTCGACGTCCGTCAGGCGGAAGTCGCGGCCTTGGCTGCGGTGGACGAGTTTCTCGTGGTCGAAGCCCAGGCAGTGGAGCAGCGTCGCGTGCAGGTCGTGCACCGACACCGGATCCGAGACGACCTTGTAGCCCAGCTCGTCGGTCGCGCCCCACGTCTGGCCGGTCTTCAGGCCGCCGCCGGAGAGCAGCAGCGTGAACGCGTGCGGGTGGTGGTCTCGGCCGAGGAACTTGCTGCCGTCGCGCTCCTCGTTCATCGGCGTGCGGCCGAACTCGCCGCCCCACACGAACAAGGTGTCCTCGAGCAGTCCCGACCGCGCGAGGTCCTCGAGCAGCGCCGCGCTGGGCCGGTCGGTCTCCATCGCTCGCCGTGGCAGCGACGTGGTCAAGTCGTCGTCGGGGCTGGTGCCGTGCGAGTCCCAGCCCCAGTGGTAGAGCTGCACGAAGCGCACGCCGCGCTCGAGCAGGCGTCGCGCGAGGAGGCAGTTGTTGGCGAAGCTCTTCTTGCCCGGCTCCGCGCCGTAGCGCTCGAGAGTCGCGGCGCTCTCGCGCGACAGGTCGGCGAGCTCGGGGACGCTCGCCTGCATGCGCCAGGCCATCTCGTACTGGGCCATGCGCGTGGCGATCTCGGGATCGCCGACTGCGTCGCGCCGGCGCCCGTTCAACTCCGCCAGCGTGTCGAGCTGCGCGCGGCGCGACTCGCGCGACAACCCGGCGGGATCCTCGAGGTGCAGCACCGGCGCGCCTTCGCCGCGCAGGCGCACGCCCTGGTGCATGCCGGGCAGGAAGCCGCTGGACCACAGGCTGGCGCCGCCGTCGGGTCCGTAGCGGCCCGACAAGAGCACGCAGTAGGTGGGCAGGTCGTGGTTGGCGCTGCCGAGGCCCCACGCGGTCCAGCTGCCGAAGCTCGGCCGGCCGATGCGCTCGTGGCCGCTCGCCATGTAGATCTGCGCCGGCGCGTGGTTGAACTGCGTCGTGCGCATCGAGCGCGCCACCAGCAGCCGATCCGCCTGCTTGGCGAGGTGCGGCAGCAGCGTCGAGAACTCGGCGCCCGATTGGCCGTGGCGCGCGAATTCGAACGGCGACCCGAGCAGCTTGGGATGTCCCTTGATGAAGGCGAAGCGCTCGCCGCGCAGGTAGCTGTCGGGCAGCGGTTGGCCGTCGAGCTGCCTGAGCCTGGGCTTGGGATCGAACAAGTCGAGCTGCGACGGGGCGCCCGCCATGTGCAGGTGCACGACGCGCTTGGCGCGCGGCGCGTGGTGCGGCCCGACGGGCGCGGAGTCCCTTGCGGCGGCGCGCTCCGACAGCAGGGCGTGCAGCGCCATGGCGCCGAGTCCCGCGCCGCCGGCGCGCAGGAGCTCCCGCCGCGACCAGCCCGAGTCGGCGCCGTTCATCCGCGCACCACCGCCTCGTCGAGGTTGAGCAGCATGTTCGCCACCACGAGCCACGCCGCGAGATCCTCCGGCGGCAGGCCTTGGACGCCGCGCAAGGCGCGTCGGTTCGCCTCCAGGAGGCGCGCGGCGTCCCGCGGGGCCGCCAGCGCGCGGCCGCGCTCCAGCGCGAACAGGCGCAGCGTGGCTTCCAGCTCGGCGCTGTCCGGTTTTCTGGACACGACCACCAGCCACATCCGCTCCGCGCGCGCCCTCTCCCCCTCGGCCTCGCGCAGGACGCGCGCGGCGAGGCCCGCGGCGCATTCGACGAACGCCGGGTCGTTCAGCAGCGCCAAGGCCTGCAGCGGCGTGTTCGTGCGCTCGCGCCGCGTGCACGAGGCCTCGCGGCTGGGCGCGTCGAAGGCCATGAAGGTCGCGTAGGGCGACGAGCGCTTCCAGAAGGTGTAGAGGCCGCGACGGAAGCGGTCCTCGCCCTCCGCGTCGGTCCAGCGGTCGTCGCTGTAGACCGGCGCCCACACGCCGTCGGGCTGCGGCGGCATGACGCTCGGTCCGCCGACCTTCTTCGACAGGAGCCCGGCCATGGCGAGCTGCGTGTCGCGCAAGGTCTCGATCTCGAGGCGCGGGCGCGGCGATCGCGCGAGCCAGATGTTCCTCGGATCGAGCTCGAGCGCGCGCGGCTCCACGCGCGTGTCGCGCCGCCACGCCTCGCTGGTGGCGACCAGGGCCATCAGCTCGCGCAGGTTCCAGCCGCTCGCCACGAAGCGCGCGGCGAGCTCGTCGAGCAGGGCGGGGTGGGAGGGCGCGTCGCCGCGCACGCCGAAGTCGTCGAGCGTCTCGACCAGGCCGCGCCCGAAGAACAGCGCCCAGATGCGGTTGACGACGACGCGCGCCACGAGCGGGTTGTCGCCCGACACCAGCCAGCGCGCCAGGTCGAGCCGCGTGCGACCCGCGCCCGCGGGGAGCGGCGGCAGGACTTGCGGCACGCCCGCCTCGACCACGTCGCCGGGCGAGCGGTGGCTGCCCTTCTCGAAGATGCGCGTGGTGCGCGGCTCGGCGGCGTCCTGCATGACGAGGGCCATGGGGATGCGCTCGCGCGCCTCGGCGACGGCGCGTT
>JBEBCR010000342.1:0-5089 GCA_041157565.1 Planctomycetota bacterium
TCGCCTTCGCGGCCTTCGCCACGGCGGCGATCGAACGCCTCGACCTCGCCCAGATGGTCCAACGCGCCGATGGCGCCGTCCATGGCCGCATCGTCGCCAAGAAGGTCATCCGCATCGACCACCCGAAGGACGGCCCGGAGCTGTACTACACGACGCTCTCCATCGAGGGCATGAACCTCGCCTCGGGCCAGCCGCAGACCGTCGACGTCACCTTCCCGGGCGGCTTCATCAGCCCGACCGAAGGCGTCTTCAACAGCGAGGCGCCCTCGGCCGACGACCAGAAGATCGGCAACGACGTCGTCGCCTTCTGGAAGCGCGAAAAGAACATGGGCGGGGACTTGGCGGGCAACGCCCTAATGACCTCGCATGGCGGCTTGTACCGCACGATCGCCTCGAAGAAGGGGCGCGTGGTCCAAGGGCGCGGCGACGGCTACGCCGTGCCGGCGAACATCGCGCTCGACGACCTGCGCGCGCGCATCCAGACGCTCTCCGAACAAAAGAACCAGCAGCGCTGAGGATCCCCCCATGCAGCACGCACGCTTCCTCGTCCCCCTCGCCGTGCTCGGCGGCGCCGCGTTCCTCGCCCTGCCCACGCGCACCGAGGCGTACACCACGATCGGCGGCAGCCTGGGCCTCGCCCAGCGCGACTTCCGCGTCTTCAACAACTTCACCGACGCCGCCGCCAACGACAACACGACGCCGGACGCCAACTTCCCCGGCGCCACGGGCGTGGCGCTGGCGATGTGGAAGGCCAACCTCGAGTGGGGCTCCAGGCTCCACGGCAACGGCAACGGCGACCCGACGCAGCCCGGCGGCCTGGGCTCGGGCGGCGCCAACTTCGACCCGTCCTGGCAGGGCCTCGCCACCGGCGTCGGCGGCGTGAACGACAACATCATCTCCGAGCTGTCCGGCAGCTCGGGCAACACGCTGGCGTACTGCGAGACGCCGATCCAGGATGGCTGGCGCATCCGCTTCTACCAGGACGCCGCGAACTGGAGCGACGGCCCCGGCTCCACCAGCGTCGGGCAGTACGACCTGCAGGGCGTGGCCACGCACGAACTGGGCCACGCGCTGGGCCTCGGCCACACGACCGTGGCGGGCGCCACCATGCAGGCCGTCGCCACGGCCAACGGCGTCAGCGAGCGTTCGATCGGCGCCGACGACATCGCCGGCGTGCAGGCCATCTACGGCGTGGCCGCGGCCACCAAGCCGATCATCGCCAACGTCGTCCAGACGGGCTGCTCGTTGACGATCACCGGCTCCAACTTCGCCGCCACGGGCAACGAGGTCTGGTTCACGCGCCTCAACAACGCGTCGGGCGACCCCCTCAAGGTGACCAACGTCGCCTCCGTCGGGGGCACGACCATCACCCTCACCGCGCCGACCGCCGCCGGCCCGGGCGACCTGCTCGTGAAGATCCCGGGCTCGGCCAACTCCGCCCTGTCGAACGCCTGGCCGGTCAGCCCGCAAGGCGGCACGGCCCCGCAGTCGTACTGCCAGGCCGCGCCCAACAGCTACGACGTGTTCGGCGCGACGATGGCGTACTCCGGCAGCACCTCGATCGCCACCAACAACTTCACGCTGGTGACGAACGGCGTCCCGCCGAACGCGGCCTGCCTGTACTTCTTCGGCCCGAACCAGACCTTCGCGCCGTTCGGCAACGGCTACCGCTGCGTGGGCAACCCCACGACGCGCCTGCCGATCATGAACGCCTCGCCTTTCGGCGACGCGGCGTACACGCTGAACTTCAACACCAGCCCCGCCAGCACCATCCCGGCCAACAGCCCGCGCAACTTCCAGTTGTGGTACCGCAACCCGGCGGGCGGCGGCGCGGGGTTCAACCTGAGCGATGGCTTGCAGGTGACGTTCTGCCCCTGAGGCGGGACAGGGCTTGAGCATGGCGCGAGGGGTCCGATGGGGCCCCTCGCGCTCGTTTGGTGGATGCTGGTCCCGTTCGTTGTGCACGGCTTGGTCGCGCGATCCATCGCAGGCGCCACGCACGAGCCTGTTCGAGCGTTCTGGGCTTGAACGGCCTGAGCGGCCTGGAGTCGGCTGCGACCCAGCCCCAGGCGCCCCTCGCGCCCCAAGTGGACCGGCGACCATCATGGTGGGGCAGGGCGGCGCGGGCGTTGGGCTGGCGAGGCCCGCCGCCGCGGGCGTGGCGCAGGTGGCGACCCCGAGAGGCTCCTGCCCGAGCCAGAGCGAGGCCGCGACGCGCGCAGCGCCGCCAGAGGGGTCCGCGAGCCACCTTCGACAGGCGCCTTCCTTCATGACGCGCGGCATGCAGCGCACGTGGCGGCGAGCCGCGGAAAAACACGCTGTGCGAGGCGACGCCGGGTCGGAAAGCGCGCCGAGTTGAGCACAATGAAGGGGACCAGCATCCATCCCATGCCCGGTTCCCTCCCCCGCCGCCTCGACCTGCTCGCGCTCCTCCTGCTGCTCGTCGCGGCCGCTTGGCTGCACGCCCCCGCGCTCTCGGGCGACTTCGTCTACGACGACCGCCTGCTGGTCCTCTCCAACCCGGTCGTCGCCGACGCCGCGCGTTGGCCCGAAGCCTTCACCAGCGGCATGTGGGACTTCGCCGACGCGGAGACGGCGCGCGCGGTGGGGTATTGGCGGCCGGTCGCGGTGCTCCTGCTGATGCTGTCGTGGGCGATGGGCGGCGCGGATCCGTGGGTGTTCCACTGCGTGTCGCTGGTGGTGCACCTGGCGGCCATCGCGGCCTGCTGGCGCTGCGCGCGCACCTTGTCGCGCTCGGGGAACGCGGCGCTGGTGGCCGCGGCGCTGTGGGCCTTCCACCCCACCCACGTGGAGAGCGTGGCGTGGATCAGCGCCATCGGCGATCCGGCCTTCGGGTTGTGCGCGTTCCTCGCGCTCGACGCCTGGATGCGGGCGCGCGAGGCGGGGCGCGCGCCGTGGGTGGCAGGCGGCTGGTTCGCCCTGGCGCTCCTCTCCAAGGAGATGGCGCTGGCGCTCGTGCCCATCGTGCTGCTCTTGGAGCTCGCGCTCGGGCGCGAACGCTTCGTGCCGCTCGCCGCGTCGAGCGCGCGCTGGCGCGCCGTGCTGGCGCTCGCCGCGCCGCTGTTTTTCTGGTGGGGCGCCCGCGCGCTGGCCTTCGGCGAGTGGAGCGCGGGGCTCGCGCGCACGACCACGGGCTTCGGCGTGCCCGACGCGCGACTGTGGCTGCTGCGACTGGAGCTGGTCGGAGGTGGCAACCAGCTCGCGTGGTGGCCGAGTCCCTTGGTGCTGTTCAGGCCCTTCGAGCCCGAGTTCGACTGGAAGACCGGCTGGGTCGCGCTCGCGGCCCTCGCGGCCACCATCGCGGCGGCCTGGTGGCGCTGGCGCGCTGGCGCGCGGCTGGCGGCCTGCGCGCTCTTCTTCGCGCCGGTGGCGTTGCTGCCGCTGGTCGGACGCGTCGAGTCCCTGGGCATCTTCCCGCTCTCGGACCGGTACTTGTACTTGGCGAGCTTCGGGCCGTGCCTCGCCGTCGGCTTGCTGGCCGCGCGCTCCGCGTCCGGCTCGTTGCTCGTGGCGCTGCTCGCCTGCGCGCCGCTCGCCATGGCGAGCCGCGAGCGCATCGCCGCGTGGCGCGACGAGGAGACGCTCCTGCGGCAGGCCGCGATGGAGAGCCCGCGCGCGCCCTACGCGCAATGGCAGCTCGGCCGCGTGCTGCTCGAACGCCACAGGCGCACGGGCGACCCGCGCGCGCTGTTCGAGGCCAAGGCGCGCTTCGAGGCGGCGCTGGACCTGCTGGCGACGGCCAAGCGCGGCGACGGCTCGATCTTCGGCAGCGGCGAGGACCACCTGCAGGCCAACTCCGGCTACGCCTGGGCCCTGTTGTTCGAGGCGGAGATCGACGGCTACCAAGACTACGAAACGCCCGCCGACATCTTCGAGTCCGTGGTCGAGCGCCTGCCCTCGGCGGAGGAGGCTTGGGCAGGCCTCGGAGTGGCTCGCACCCTGTCGGGGGACTTGGCGAAGGCGCGCGAAGCGTTCGGGAGGGCCCTCGAGGCCAATCCGCTGCTCGCGCAGGCCCACGAGGGACTGGGCGTGCTCCAGGCGCGCATGGGTGAACCCGAGGCGGCCAAGGCGAGCTTCGCCGAGGCGCTGCGCCTGAACCCCGCTGCGGTGCGCACTCGGCTGAGGCTGGCGGGCATGTTGGAGCGCGCGGGCGATGCCAAAGAGGCGCGATCGCAGGTGGAGCAGGCGCTCCTCGAGCACCCGCTGGATCCGCGACCGCTGGTGGCGAGGGCCCAGTTGCAGGCGGCCCAGGGGAATCTGCGCGACGCGCTGCCGGACGCCGAACGCGCCATCGCGCTGGACGAGGCGCACGGACCGGCGCACCTGTCGCGCGCGCGCATCCTGGCGGCGCGCGGCGAGCGCAACGGCGCGTTGCTGTCGGCGCGCCGCGCGTGCGAGCTCTTGCCCACGAGCTTCGACGCGCACTACCTCGCGGGCGCGCTGATCCTGCAGCTGGAGGGCGCTCCGCAAGCGGCTCCGTTCCTCGTGCGCGCGTGGACGCGACGCGCGCGCGGCGCGGCGATGGAAGGCGCCCTGGAGGCGGCGCTCGACGACCTGCCGTTCGCCTCGGCGGAGAGCCTGCTGGAACTCGCCCGCGCCGACGCGGACCGCATGGACGAAGCGCGCGCGTTGAAGTGGTCCGAGCGCGCGGCGCGCGCCTTCCCCGAGGACGCCGAGGCGGCGCGCACGCTGGCGGAGGTGCACCGGCGCTTCGGGCGCGCGGAAGCCGCGTTGGCGGAGTGGTCGCGCGCGGCGCGCTTGGCGCCCGGGGATCCGCATGCGCTGGAGGCGTGCGCGCGGTTGCAGCTGGACCTCGGCGACCGGGAGGCGGCGCGGCGGTCGCTGGAGGGGGCGTTGGAGCGGGCGCGCGGGATGGGCGGGGATGCGCGCGAGCGGCGGGCGACGATCGAGCGCATCGAGATGGGGTTGGCGCGGTTGGAGCCTTGAGGGGGCGGGGCGCTGGTGTCAAATGGATTTGACGCCAGCGCGGAGAGTGGATGAGGGGCGTGGCGGACCGAGCGTCGTGGCGGACCGAGCGTCGTCGAGGACCGAGCGCCGTCGAGGGCCG
>JBEBCR010000343.1:0-2876 GCA_041157565.1 Planctomycetota bacterium
GGCGCTGGTCGCGCCGGCGCCGTTCTCCTGGCCGAGGATGATCGACTCGACCTCGGCCGTCGCCAGTTCGCGGCCCTTGCGCGACTTGCCGAGCAGGTGCTCGATGCGCCGACGCGCCTCCTGCACCGCCTCGTCGGCGCCCTTGATCCTCAAGTTGCCCTTGCGGGTGTAGATCTCGATGTCGAGATCCTGGCGCAGCAGCTTGGCGTAGCGGTCGTACGGGCCGAGGACCAGGATCGCCTCGTCGTGCGAGCGCAGGGGGATGGTGGTTTCCGTCGGATTCAGGGGGCCAAGCTCCGGCTGCCGGTCTGGAGACGATGATGCACCCATGGCTTCCGATCCGTCAAGCCAAGGCGCGGATCAAGGCGAACCTTGGAACGCGAAAGGCCAGCAAAGGACCGCCATGGGGACGGTCAGGAGCAGGCTGTCGACCTGGTCGAACAGTCCGCCCGAGGGCCCGAACCAGCCCGAGCTGTCCTTCACGCCCGCCTTGCGCTTGGCGTGCGACTCGAGCAGGTCCCCCGCCTGCGCAGCCACGTTGATGGCCACGGCCGCCAGCGCGACGCCCAAGGTCCCGTGGCGGGCCTCCGGCGCGAGGCCGAGGAGGTGCAGTCCGACGACCACGCCGACGCAGCCGACGAGCGAGGCGACGCAACCCGCCACGGTCTTGCCGGGCGAGAGTCGCGGGAACGGATGGCGCTTGCCGATGGCTCCACCCACGTAGTAGCCGAAGGTGTCGCCGACCTTGGAAGCCACCAGCAGCAGCACGAGCCCGGCGAGCCCGTGCTCCTGCCGCAGCGGCTCGAGCGCGAAGAGCGGCGGCACGATCCACGCGGCGAGCAGGGCGACGAACCACGCGCGGCGCCGCACGTCGGGGCGCGACCACGAGAACAGCGCGGCGCCGAGCACGACGACGCACATGGCCAGAGCAGAGAAGCGCAAGCCAGCGTCGCCGTGGTGGGCCTCCGCCAACTGCCACGCGAGCAGCGCTCCGACGCCGAGCAGGGCGGCAAGGCGCGCCATGGAGCGCGTGAACCACGGGGCGCGCAGCGACTGGATCGAATGCGCCGCCAGCGCCGCCAGTCCCGCGAAGGCCGCGTCGCGCCAGTAGTTGGGGCGCAGCACGCCGTTGGCGGCGTCGGGGAACTCCCCGGCGTGCGCGAGGACGATGGCGCGCGCCTCGAGCTGCGCCTGCGACAAGAGCGCCGCCGCGAAGGTCGCCACGGCCAGGGGCGGCAGCAGGTCGACCAGCGCGAAGCTGCCCATGCGCGAGACCTCGTGGCACAGGAACAGCACCACGACGAGCGCGGCCAGCGGCACGACGCGCGGCTCCGACTGCGACCACCAGAGCAACCCGGCCAGCGTGCCCGCCAGCGCTCCGCCCGACAGGGTGCGCCGCAGGATCTTGCGCGCCTTGCTCGGCGCGGCCGGCTTGGCCGACTCCATCCTCAGCGCGCTCCCTTGGCCGCGGCCTGATCGGCCGACGCCGCGGAGTCGGGCGCGAGGCCCCCGTACTTCCTGGTGCGCGCGGCGTAGGCGCGCAGCGCGGCATGCAGTTCCTCGCGGCCGAACTCGGGCCAGCACGCCTCGACCACGTGCAGCTCCGTGTAGGAGCTCTGCCACAGGAGGAAGTTCGACAAGCGCAGCTCGCCCGCCGTGCGGATCAGGAGATCGGGATCGGGCGTGGACGGATCGTAGAGGTAGGCGCGCAACGTCTCCTCGTCGGCGCGCGCCGGATCGACGCGGCCGGCGCGCACGTCGGCGCCATAGCGCTTGAGCGCGTCGGCGATCTCGCTGCGCGAACCGTACGACAGCGCCAGCCGCAGCAGCATGCCGTCGTTCGCGGCGGTCAGCGCTTCGCTGGCGCGCAGCTCGCGCAACGGAGCGGCCGGCAGGTCCTCGAGGCGCCCGAGTCCCTTCAGGCGCACGCGGTTCTCCATCAAGGTCGGGCGCTCGTCGACGAGGAAGCGCTCGAGCATGCCCATCAGGAAGCGGATCTCGTGCTCGGGCCGCTTCCAGTTCTCCACGGAGAACGCGTACAGCGTCAGGCTCTCCACGCCGAGGCGCGCGCACTCGGTGACGATGGCGCGCACGGCGGCGACGCCCTTCTCGTGCCCGAAGACGCGCTTGAGGCCCTGCTTCTGCGCCCAGCGTCCGTTGCCGTCCATGATCACCGCGATGTGCGCGGGGAAGGGACCGCCGAAGTCGGGACGCTCGGGGGCGCGCGCCATGGCTCAGGTGCGCTGCACGGCCGCCGCCGGGCGCCGCGCGAGCCCGAGGCTGGCGCGACGGTCGATGATCTGGTCGCGTTCGGGGCCGACGGAGACCATCGCCACCTTGGCGCGGCAGGCCGACTCGAGCCAGGCGATGTAGTCGCGCGCGGCCTTGGGCAGGTCCTCGTAGCGCCGCACGCCGGTGATGTCCTCGCTCCAGCCCTGGTGGCGCGTGTAGACCGGGCGCAGCTCGTCGAAGGAGGCGAGCTCGGCGGGCCAGTCCGGCACGCGGCGGCCAGCCGCCTCGTAGGACTCGGCGGCGCGGATCTCCTCGAAGCCCGAGAGCACGTCGAGGTTGGTGACGATCAGCTCCTCCGCGCCGCTGATCTCGAGCGCGTGGCGCACCGCCACGGCGTCGAACCAGCCGCAGCGCCGCGGGCGGCCCGTGGTCGAGCCGTACTCGTTGCCCTGCTCGCGGATGCGGTCGCCCGTGGCGTCCTTCAGCTCGGTCGGGAACGGCCCTTCGCCGACGCGCGTGCAGTAGGCCTTGACGATGCCCACCACGTGGTCGATCCACTTGGGCGGCACGAGCGCGCCGGCCGAGATGCCGTTGGCGCCCGTGTTCGAGCTCGTGACGTACGGATAGGTGCCGGCGTCGATGTC
>JBEBCR010000344.1:0-4249 GCA_041157565.1 Planctomycetota bacterium
CCGCCGCGCCTCAAGGGTCGCGCGCGACGACCTTGAGCACGCGGCCCACCTCGTCGAGCATGCCGCGCAGCGTGTCGTAGTCCTCGTGGCGCATGCGCACCCAGGCGTTGGCCATGTAGCCGGCCTCGACTCCCTGCGTGCGCGAGCCCTTCGGCGGGAGGTGGGCGTCGATCACGTGCGGGCCGAAGCGCTTCTGCAGCTCGTCGACGCCTTCGTAGCCTTCGACCACGCCGTCCTGCGACGGGCGCAGCGCGACCAGGCCGGCCGAGTAGCGCCGTGAAGGGCGCGAGTGCACGCGTCCGAGGACGATCGCCTCGGCCCACGCCTTGTAGATGTCGAACTCGTTGGCGGCCGCGTACAGGTCCCAGGTGCGCACGCCGGGCGGGCGGCAGCCGATCTCGCTGAACTTGAGGCCCTTCTCGCCGAAGAACCACTCCATGTGCGTGGCCGAGGTGCCGATCTCCAGCGCGCGCACGGCCATCGCGCCCATCTGCTTGAGCTCGTCGTAGCTCGCGTCGCCGCTGCGGTTGGTCAGCACGATCTGCGGGCTGATCCAGCGCGTGCGCATCGCCTCGAGCACGTTGGGGTAGTAGTGGCAGGCGAAGTCGAGCACGACCACGCCGTCGACCGTCAGCGTGTCGTAGAACCCTTCGTGGCCCTCGATCCACTCCTCGACGGCGACGCTCGCGCCGCGCGCCACGCCGCAGCCTTCGATGGCCCGCGCGAGCCCCGCTTCGTCGTCGACGCGCATGGCTCCCGAGGCGCCCGCGCCGGCGCGCGGCTTGACGCACAACGGATACCCGACCTCGGCGGCGAAGCGGCGCAGCTCGTCGGGCGAGGAGGCCGCGCTCGAGCGCGCGCACGGCACGCCCGCGGCGCGCAGCGCCTCCTTCATCGCCGGCTTGTCGCGGCACAACCAGGCGGTCTTGGTGGTGGTGCCGGGCAGTCCGAGCGCCTCGCGCACCTTGGCGGCGGGCTCGACGTGCGCCTCGACCACCGCCTCCAGGCGATCGATGCGCGCCAGGCGTCCGACGCGCTGGCAGGCGTCGTGCAGCGCCTGGATGTTCGTGACGCTGTCGATGCGCTCGTAGTGCGTCAAGTGGCGCTTCAGCTCGGGATCCAGCGCCTCCAGCGGCCGCTCGCCGATGCCGGTGACGCGCGCGCCCACCTCGGAGAGCGCGCGCACGAACTCGCGCTGGTTGCGCGGGAAGGCGGGTTCGACGAAGACGACGTGCACGGGACGCAGTCTAGCGCCGCAACGCGTGGAGCGAGCGGTACAGCTCGACGTACTCGCCGATGCGCCGCTCCCACGACCAGTCCAGCGCCATGCCCTGGGCCTGCAGGCGGCGCCAGGAGTCCTGGTCGCGCCAGGTGGCGAACACGCGCTCAAGGGCCGCGTGGAAGCCCTGGGCCTCGAAGCGGTCGAACACGAAGCCCGTGCCCGCGCGCGTCGCCGGATCCCAGTCCTGCACGGTGTCGGCGAGCCCGCCCGTGCGCCGCACCAGCGGCACGGTGCCGTAGCGCTGGCTGTACATCTGGTTCAGGCCGCACGGCTCGTAGCGGCTCGGCATCAGGAACACGTCCGAGCCGGCCTCGATCCAGTGCGACAGCTCCTCGTCGTAGCTCTTCAGGTAGGCGACCTTGCCGGGGAAGGTCTGCGCGAGCCAGCCGAAGAACTTCTCGTAGCGCTCCTCGCCGGAGCCCAGCACCACGAGGCGCATGTCCTCGCGGCGCAGGAGCACGCTGATGGCGTCGTGCACGAGCTCGAAGCCCTTCTGCGTCGTCAGGCGCGAGACGATGCCGAACACCGGCGCGCCCGTGGTCGGCGGCAGTCCGACGCGCTCGAGCAGCGCGGCCTTCATGCGGCGCTTGCCGTCGAGCTCGCCCGGCGCGTAGTGGTGGGGGATGCGCGGGTCGGTGGCCGGGTCCCACTCGTCGGAGTCGATGCCGTTGACGATGCCCTTCAGCCGATCGGCGCGCGCGCGCAGGATCCCCTGCAGCCCGACGCCGTGCTCGTCGGTCTGGATCTCCTTGGCGTAGGTGGCGCTGACCGTCGAGAGCATGTCGGCCCACAGGAGGCCCGTGGCGAGGAAGCCCACGCGGCCTTCGGCCAGCTGCTCCTGGTGCAGGAGGTGGCGCTCGTTGGCGAGGCCCAGCTCCTCGACGGCCGAGGCGGGGAACCAGCCCTGGTAGCCGAGGTTGTGGATCGACAGGAGCGAGCGCGCGTCCTTGAACAGCCGATCCCACGCGTAGTGCGTGCGCAGCAAGAGCGGCGCGAGGCCCGCGTGCCAGTCGTGCGCGTGCACGACGTGCGGGGCCCAACTGGAGTGCTGGCACGACAGGAACGCGGCGTGCGAGAGGAGCGCGAAGCGCTGGGCCTCGTCGGCGTCCTCGGTGTAGAGCGACTCGCGCTCGAAGTACTGCGGCGCGCGCACGAACCACACCGGCGCCTTGGAGCGCGGCGCGTCGGCCTCCCAGATCGAGAACCACTGGTCGCGTCCGCCGAGGCGCACCTTCAGGTCCTGCAGGCCCGCGACGGGGCGCAGCTGGGCGCGCGACTTGGCGCGCTGGTGCAGCGGCACGACGAGGCGCACGTCGTGGCCGGCGGCGGCGAGGTAGCGGGAGAGCGCCGCGCTCACGTCCGCGAGCCCGCCCGTCTTGGCGAAGGGCGTGCACTCGGCGGAGATCTGCAGGATGCGTAGGGAGTGCATGCGTCGCGCGGGGGGGGCTCGCGCAGGGCGTGGCGCAAGGCGAGGAAGTTGTCCGACGCGCAGTGTAGGATCGGGGCATGAAAAACGTGTTTTTCGTGGCGCCAGTGGCCTTGGAGGCGACCCAGCGCTTCCTCAAGGCCGCCGCCCGAGTCCGCGACCTGCGACTGTCCATCGTCGGGCAGGACGGGCCCGAGCGGCTGGCGCCGGAGATCGCGCGCAAGCTCGCGTCCTACGAGCGCGTCGGCGATTGCCACGATCCGGCGCAGCTCGAGGCGGCGGTCAAGGCGCTGTGCGCGCGCACAGGAGCCGCCTGCGACGCGCTGCTCGCGATCCTCGAGCCGATCCAGGTGCCGGTCGCCGTCGTGCGCGAGAAGCTCGGCATCCCCGGCATGGGCGTCGAGGCCGCGTTGAACTTCCGCGACAAGTCGCGCATGAAGGACGTGCTGCGCGCCCACGACCTGCCGTGCGCGCGGCACCGCTCGTGCCAGTCCGCCGCCGAAGCGCGCGAGTTCGCCGCCGCCCAGGGCTTCCCCTTGGTCGTCAAGCCGCAGGCCGGCGCCGGCGCCAAGCAGACGCACAAGGTCGAGACGCGCGAGCACCTCGAGCAGATCCTGGCGCAGACGCCGATCGCCCCGCGCCAACCGCTGTACATCGAGGAGTTCGTGCAGGGCGACGAGTTCAGCTTCGACTCGGTCTCGATCGACGGCCGGCATGTGTTCCACTCGGTCAGTCGGTACTTGCCGACGCCCTTGCATGTCTTGGCGAACCCCTGGATCCAATGGGTCGTGCACCTGCCGCGCGACATCTCGGGTTCCGAGTACGCCGCCATCCACCATGCCGGACCCAAGGCGCTCGACGCGTTGCGCGTGGGCACGAATCTGACCCACATGGAGTGGTTCCGCCGGCGCGACGGTTCGATCGCCATCAGCGAAGTCGCCGCGCGCCCGCCCGGCGCGCAGTTCACGACCCTCTTGTCGATCGCGCACGGCATCGACTTCTACAAGGGTTGGGTCGAGCTCATGGTCCACGGCCAGTTCGCGCCGCCGTCGCGCGTGCAAGCCGTCGGCTGCGCCTACCTGCGCGGCCAAGGCAGCGGCGTGATCAAGCGCATCGTCGGCATGGACCAGGCCGTGCGCGAAGTGGGCCCGTTGTTGTACGAACGCCACCTGCCCGAGATCGGCGCCACGCCGCGCGACAGCTACGAAGGCGACGGCCACGTCATCCTGCGCGGCCCCGACTCCAAGGCGGTCGAGCAGGCGCTGGCGCGGGTGGTGGAACTCGTGCGCGTCGAGTTGGCCTGAGGCGCGCGGTGAGGGTGGCGCTGGCGCGGGATCGTCCGCCACGCTCGTTTGCGCGCGGCACCTGGACCACGGCACAATCCCGCCCCATGGACATCCTCTTCCTCTCCCCCGGCTATCCGGCCGAGATGCCGCTGTTCGTGCGCGGGCTCGCCGACGTCGGGGCGCGCGTGTGGGGCGTGGGCGACCAGGCCAAGGAGGCGTTGCCGGAGGAGGCGCGCAAGGCGTTGGCGGCGTACC
>JBEBCR010000345.1:0-16465 GCA_041157565.1 Planctomycetota bacterium
TCGCGCGCCGAGCTGCGCCGCGCCGAGCTCGCCAAGGAGTTCGCGCCCCGCGCGCTGGCGCGCGCCGCCAACGAGCGCGACGAGCGCGCCATGGAGCGCTCGCTGCTCGATTCGCTGGCCCGGCTCGTCGCCGCGGGGAGCGACGCGGGCGCGGTGGCGCGCGAAGGCTGGTCGGCGCTCGAGGAGGCGAGCGTGCTGCGCGAGCTCGACGAGGCCTTCGAGGGCGATCCGTGCGACCTCGATGGCGTGCCGCTCTCCGGACTGCCGTTCGTCGACGAGGATTGGCGCGCGCTGGCCACCGACGCGCTGGCCGACGAGTCGACGCCGCCGTGGACCGCGCTGGCGCTCTTCGAGGCCTTCGCAGTCAACCCGCTGGTCGACGCGCGCGCGGTCCCCGCGTTGGAGGAGACGCGCGTGCGCTGGAGCGCCGCCGCGCAGTCATCGCGCGGGCTCGAGGGCCCGGCCGGCGTGGAGGCCTGGCTGCGCCTCGCCACCACCCTCGAGGATCGCCACGACGAGGCGGTCGAGCGCCTGTGCGCGCGCGGCTGCGCGGCGAGCCAGGGGCCGCGCGCCATCCAGCCCGCGCGCATCGCGCGCGCCCTGCAGCACGAGGCGTACCTGGGCGTCGACCTGACCTCGCGTCCGGCGGTGTTCGCGGGCGCGCCCTCCTACGAACTGGTGCACGCGCTGGTGCGCGATCGCCGCGCGCACCCGGGCTTCGAGGTGCGCGAGACCATGCGCCGCAAGCGTCCCGCCGCCGACGCCAATGGAGTTCCGCTCGCCTCCGCGCTGCTCGGGCGCGTCGGCCGGCCGACCTTGCGCGAGCTGTTGGCCTTCGAAGGCGTCGACGGCGTCGATGGGCGCAAGGCGCGCGAGGCCGAGTGGGTCGGGCGCAGCGGCGTCGAGGCTTGGCTCGACACGGCGCTGCGCGGCAGCTTCGGCGTGCACGAGGTCGAAGGGCTGGCCGAGCGCGCGCGTCCGTCGCGCATCGCCTCCAGCGCGCCGCGCGACGGCGCGGAGGTCGTGCTGACGATCGACGCGCGGCTGCAGACGGCGGCGCAGGAGACCTTGGCGCACCCTGTGCCGCCACCGCTGGGCGACGACACGGACGGATCCTGGTTCGCGCACCCGGTGGGGGCGATCATCCTGTGCGACGTCGACGGGGCCGTGCTGGCGGCGGCCTCCGAGCCGGGGATCGACGGACTCGAGCCGGCCCCGGGGCGCGGCCCGGCGCGCTCGAGCGCGCGCGAACGCGCCTTCCATCGCCCGGTGTTCAATCCGCCCGGCAGCGTGTTCAAGCCCTTCGTGGCGGCGTGGGCGCTCGACCACCTCTCGTGGGACGCGGAGCGCCCGCTCGCCTGCACGGGGCGCTTCGACTCCATCGCCTGCAACGGAGTGCACGTCTCGTGCGACCTGCGTCGCGCGCTGGTCGTGTCGTGCAACTCGTACTTCGCGCAGATGGGCCTCGAGTACCCGCCGGAGGGCCTCTTGCAGATGGCGCGCGAGTTCGGCTTCGGCTCGCCCACGGGAGCCTTCGACGTGGCGGGCTTCGGCGGCGGCGAGGCGCGCGAGGATTGGAGCCTGCACGCCAGCCTGTCGGACGCGCAGGTGCTCGATCGCCTGGGCGCGCGCTTCGACCGCGTGCGCTTCCCCAACGGCTTGCAAGTGGTCGAGGCGACCCCCGCGCAGGTGGCGCGCGCCTTGTGCGGGCTCGCCACCGGCGTGCTGCCGCAGCTGCGACTCGTCGGCAGCATCGGCGGCCGCGAGGTGCCGGCGCGCGCGCGCGCCCTGGCGATCGAGCCCGAGGCGCTGGGCTTCGTGCGCGCCTCGCTGGTCGGCGTGGTCGAGGATCCGTCCGGTTCGGCCCACGGCAAGGGCCTCGACGAGCGGACGCTGGGCTTCCGGCTCGCGGCCAAGACCGGTTCGGCGGACATCGGGCCGATCCGCGAGCATCCGCAGCTCTCGGCCGCCGACCGCGCCGACAAGCAGGCCGGCAAGCAGCGCAAGCACGCGTGGATCGGCGGCTGGTTCCCCGCCGAGCGTCCGCGCTTCGTCGTGGTGGCGTACTTGTGCGACACCACCGAGACCGCCGGCCGCACCGCGGCCTTCGTGGCGGCGCAGTTCCTGCGCCACGAGGCGGTGCGCGCCCTGGTGGAGGAGTCGCGCCAATGAGCGTCGAGGCGAGGAAGCCCGATCCGCTCGCGCGGGCCTTGTCGCTCAAGGGCGTGCGCTGGTTCGAACTCGACTGGCACGTCGCGCTGCTGGCGCTGGTGCTGGCGGTGGTCGGGTTGGTCCACGTGCACGCCATCGCGCAGGCCGACGAGCTGCACCAGCGCGCCGGCGTCGACTGGGGCGGCCACGTGCAGAAGCTGTGCGTGGCGCTGCCGTTCTTCGTGCTGGCCCTGGCGGCGCGCGCGCGCTGGTTGGCGCGCAACGCGGCGTGGCTGTGGCTGGCGGCGATGCTCCTGATGGTGCTGGTGTTCGTGGTCGGCGACGTGCGCAACGGCGCGCGTCGCTGGATCCAGCTGCCGCTGGGCTTCGACCTGCAGCCTTCGGAACTCGCCAAGCCCGCGCTGGTGCTGGCGCTGGCGGCGGGCCTCGCTTCGACCAAGCTCAAGAGCGGGCGCGACTGGGTGCGCGTCGCCCCGATCATGCTCGTGCCGATCGCGCTGACCGCGCTGCAGCCCGACCTCGGCACGGCCCTGACCATGGTGCCGGTCAGCCTCGGCATGCTGTGGGCCGCGGGGGCCTCGTGGCGGATCTACGCGGCCCTGTTCGTGGGCGCGCCGCTCCTCGCCTTGATCGCGGCCGGCACGGGCTTCCTGCTGCACGACTACCAGCTGCAGCGCGTGCGCACCTGGCTCGAGTCGTGGAACGCGCACGACCTGCTGGAGGCCAAGAACGGCGCGGCGTTCCACGCCTACCACGCGCGCGTCGCCATCGGAAACGGCGGGTGGACGGGCACCGGGCTCGGCGAGGGCGTCGCCAACCGCACCGCCTACCTTCCCGAGCGCGACTGCGACTCGATCTTCGCCGTGGTGGCGGAGGAGGGCGGCTTCCTCGGCGCCGCGCTGGTGCTGCTGGTCTACGCGCTGTTCGTCGTGTCGCTGTTCGGCAGCGCCGGCGCGTTGCGCGACCGCTTCTCGCGCCTGGCGGTCACCGGCATCGCCATCTACTTCGGAGCGCACCTCGTCATCAACACGGGTGTCAACCTCGGCCTCGTGCCGCTGACTGGCTTGACGCTGCCGTTCTTCTCGACCGGCGGTTCATCGATGCTCGCCAGCTGGGCGATGCTCGGACTGGCGCTGGGCTTGTCGTCGAGCCGCGTGCCCACGCTCGACGGCGACAGCTTCCACCGCGCCTGAGCGCGCGTCCTCAGTCCGTCGCCCGTCCGCGCCGCGCGCGGCCCTTGGCGGTGGCGAACCATGCCACCGTCGCGAGGAGCAGCACGCCGCCGCCGATGGTGGCGGCCTCGAGGTTCAGCGCCACGAGGTTCCCCGGCACGATGCACAGGGCGAGCGCGAGGTAGGCGAGCGGCGCCACGGTGGGCGCGCGGAAGCCGTCGAAGTCGGGATCCTTCCGGCGCAGGCGGAAGAGCGCCACGACGACCAGTCCGTGGAAGATCCACTCGACGAAGCTGATCGATTCCACGAGCAGCTCCGCGGTGCCGAGCCACAGGTAGGCGAGCGCCAAGGTCGCCTGCAGCGCGAGCGCGCGCACCGGAGCGCCGGACTTGGCGTGCAAGGCCCCGATCGAGGCGGGCAGCGCGCCGTCTCGCGACATGGCGACCACCATCCACGGCGAGGCGAGGACGATCACGACCATCATGCCCAGCGCCGACAAGCCCATGGCGCCGCGCAGCCACGCTCCGCCAGCCGGGCCGAGGCACGCCTCCGCGGCGCGTCCGGCGAAGTCGCGGTCGGCGGCGACGCCCTCGAGGCCGAGCACGTGCAGGAACGCGGCCACGAGGGCGATGTAGAGCGCGACGACGGCCACGACGCCCAGCACGATGGCGCGCGGCAGCGTGCGGCGCGGCTCGCGCACTTCGTGCGCGAGGTAGGCGACCATGTGCCAGCCGCCGCAGGTGAAGAGCACCGGCAGCATGCCTTGCAGGCTGCGCGACCACCACGAACCGGAGCGCTCGATCGCCACGACGGGCTCGCTCGCGGAGGCTGGCGACGCGAGCCAGAAGGCGCCCGCCACGAAGGCCAGCATGGCGGCGATCTTCAGCGCCATGAGCGCGCTTTGCAGCCGCGCTCCGGCCTGCACGCCGCTCGCCACCACGGCCGTGGCGAGCACGATGGCGAGCGAGGCCGCCAGGCGTCCTTCCACTGTCCCCGGGCCGCCCAGCGCCGGCCACAGCGCGGCGAAGTTCTGCAGGGCGATCGTCATGACCACGGCGATGGCGCCGGTCGAGACGACGCCCACGACCGCCCACGCGAAGAGCCACGCGACGAGCGGGTGCACCGCCTCGCGCAGGTACACGTACCAGCCGCCAGCCCTGGGCAGGCGCGCGCCCAGCTCGGCGAAGGTCGCGCCGCCGCACAAGGCCGCCAGTCCGCCCAGCGCCCACAAGGACAGCGAGTGCGCCGGCGAGTCGGAAAGCTCCGCGACGCGCGAGGGGTTGTAGAAGATCCCCACGCCCACGATGCCGCCCATCGTCAGCAAGGCGGCGTCGCGCAGTCCGATGCGTCCGGTTCCCACCCAGGAGACGATCGGCCCTGTGCGTCGTCCGCGCAAGGGCCTCGAGCGGAGCGGGGCGTCGCGCGCCGAGCCCGCGACCGAGGGCGTGGGGCCGCGGGCGCGCGGCTGCTAACCTCTGCGCCCATGGAACAGGTGCGGCGCAAGGAGGACCTCGAGGCGCGCTTGCGGCGCTGGATCAGCCGCGTCGTGCGCGCGTTGGCCATCCTGGCCGTGCTGGGTTGGCTCTGGTGGTGGCTCGTGCCGCTCGCGCTCGTCTCGCTCGGCCGCCCGAAGCACGACGACCCGCGGCGCTTCGAGTCCGACGCGCCGGCGCGCGCGAGAGAGCTCGTGCGCCGCTCGCTGGATGGGCTAGACCTCTCGCGGCGCGTCGACGGCCACGCGCACGTGGCCGGGCTGCAGGGCGACTGGTCGGGCGCGTGGGTCAACCCCGAACTCCTGTCGTGGCGCCATCCGATCAAGCATGCCCAGTTCCTGGCCTTCACCGGCGCGGGCGGAGTCGAGGATCCCGCCTTCGCAGCCACGCAGTGGATGCGGCGGCTGGACTCCATGGTGTCGTCGGCGGGGGCGGGGCGCTGCGCCATCCTCGCCTTCGATCGCCACTACTCGCCCGAGGGCGTCGTCGACGAGGACAAGACGGAGTTCTTCGTCCCCGACGACTTCGTCGTCGAGTACGCGCGCGTCAACGCGCGCTTCATCCCGGTCGCTTCGGTCCATCCCTACGCGCCGGACGCGCTCGCGCGCCTCGAGCGCATGGCGCGCTTCGGCGTGCGCCTCGTGAAGTGGCTCCCCAACGCGCAGGGCATGGACCCGGCGGACGAACGCATCCGGCCGTACTACGAGAAGCTCGTGGAGCTCGACATGTCGCTCCTGACGCACATCGGCCACGAGCGCGCGGTCGAGGCCGACATGCTGCAGGAACTGGGCAACCCATTGCGCCTGCGCCTGCCCCTGTCGCTGGGCGTGCGCGTCGTCGCGGCGCACTGCGGCAGCGCGGGCGAGAACGAGGATCTCGACGATCCAGCGCGCGCGCGACGCTCGTCGTTCGAGCTGTGGCTGCGCTTGATGGACGAGCCCGCCTATCGCGGGTTGCTGCACGGCGAGTTGTCGGCCACCCCGCAATACGACCGCAGCCACGTGCTGTCGACGCTGCTCGAGCGCGAGGACCTCCACGGCCGCCTGCTGGACGGCTCGGACTGGCCGCTGCCGTGCTTCGACATCCTGTGGGACCTCGACCGGCTGGTCGAGGACGGCCTCTTGTCGAAGGAGGACGCCGAGGCGCTCGACGAGGTGCGCGGCTGGAACCCGTGGCTCTTCGACTTGTGCCTCAAGCGCTCGCTGCGCGACCCGCGCACGGGCCGGGGCTTCCCGGCCGACGTGTTCCACTGGCCGGAGTGGCTGCTCTCCAAGTAGTGCGCGAGCGCGTTCAGCGCGCCTCGTGCGCCACGCCGCCGCTGAAGGCGAGCAGCACGTCCGACTTGTAGAGCGCGCCGACGAGCGCGCCGCCGGCGTCGAGCACCGGCAATCGCTCGAAGGGATGGCCGGCGAAGCGCTCGAGCGCCGTCTCGAGCGTGTCTTCGAGGCGCACGAGCGGGTAGTCCTCGCGCGCCAGCTCCTCGGCGAGCATCGGCGGCGCCGCCTCGCGGTCCTCGAGCCAGGGCCGGATGGCGTCCAGCGGGATGGCGCCCACGAAGCGACCCCCGTCCGCGACCACGAACAGGTTGCGGTGGCGGTTCTTCATGAAGGTGTCGAGCACCTCGCCGAAGCCGGCGCGCGCGTCGATGCGGATCGTCTGGCGTCGCACGAGGCTCTCCACCTTCCTGCGGCGCACCTCGCGCGGATCGATGCGCTGGGACTCCAGGCCCACGGAGTGCGCGTAGACGCTCTGTCCACCGGCGCTCTTGGCCGTCATCCAAGCGACGACGCAGGCGACCATCAGCGGCGGCACCAGGTCGTAGTCGAGCGTCAGCTCGAAGGCCAGCACGATGGCCATGAACGGCGCCAGCGTGGTGGCGGCGAGGAAGGCGCCCATGCCGACCAGCGCGTAGGCGCCGGCCGAGCCCGTGTCGTGCGGGAGCCACGCGTGCAGGGGCGCGCCGACCAGCGCGCCCACGATGGCGCCCAAGAGCAAGGTCGGCGTGAAGATGCCGCCCACGGCGCCCGAGCCGACGGCGGCGGCGGTGGCGATCCACTTGAGCACGAGCAGCGCAATCAGCGCGAGCCAGTACGTGTCCTTTTGCAGGATGGTCGACAACGACTCGTAGCCGTTGCCCCACACGTCCGGCATGAACCACGCCACGGCGCCGGTGACCGCGCCACCCAGCGCCAAGTGCGCCCAGATCGGTCCGGGCAGGGCCGCGAAGCGCGCGCGCGCGGCGGCGAGGCTGGCGCGGAATGGCGACGCCATCAACCCGCACAGGAACCCGACGCCGGCGGCGGGCGCGAACTCCCACCACGACACCATGTCGAAGTCGGGAACGCTGAAGATGGGTTCGTCGCCGAAGAACGGCCGCGCCACCAGCGTGCCCATGACCGAGGCGACGAGGATCGGGCCGAAGGTCCCGGTGGCGATGGTGCCGAGCACGATCTCGGCCACGAACAAGGCCCCGCCGATGGGGGCGTGGTAGGCGCTGGAGATGCCCGCTGCGGCGCCGCAGGCGACGAGGAGCCGCAGGCGCGGCTCGCCCAGCGACAAGCGGCGTCCGAGGCTCGAGGCCACCAGCGCCGAGACCTGGACCATCGGACCTTCGCGCCCGATGGAGGTGCCCGAGCCGATGCTGAAGAAGGACGAGACGATGCGCACCAGCGTGGGCTTGGTGCGGATGACGCCGTCACCAAGCGCCACAGCCTCCATGTAGTCGACCGAGCGCTCGCGCGAGAGGCGGCGGCCTTGCTGGAGGATCAGGCCGGCGACGAGGCTGCCGACGACCGGGACGACCGCGCGTTGCCACGGCTCGAGGCTGCGCGCCACCTCGACCAGCGAGGCGCCCGCGTCCCCGAGCGGCCGTCCGGTCAGGAGGCTGGTGACGAGGCGCAGCGCCAGGTGGAAGAGGGGCGCCGACAGGCCGCCCAGGACGCCCACGGCCGCCGCCAGGATCAGGGTGGCCTGGGCCTCGTCGGGCTTCAGGCGGCGGTAGATCCACAACCGCCAGCGCAGCAGGCGCTTGGTCCAGGCGTTCGTCACGGCCTGCCTAGGCTAGGGTACGAGGACCTCCGTTCCCAATCTCCGCGCGCACTACCTCCGCGACCCGTGGACGGCTAGACTCTCGCCTCCGCGCCCGGCCCCGCATGGTCGTTCGGCGCGCCCCCCCGAAGGAACCGCATCCTCCCTCTCATGAAGCCGACCGCCCTGGGCATGGTCGAGACCAAGGGTCTCGTGGGTCACGTTGAAGCCGCCGACGCCATGGTGAAGGCCGCCATGGTCGAACTGTACGGCCGCGAGAACATCACCGCCGGCTACTGGACCATGTTCGTGGTCGGCGAAGTCGGCGCGGTGAAGGCCGCCACCGACGCCGGCGCCGCCGCCGCCCGTCGCGTGGGCGAGCTCGTGAGCGTGCACGTGATCCCGCGCCCGCACGAGCAGGTCTGGCGCATCCTGCCGAAGATGGCGCCGGTGCCGAAGGCCGCCGCGGGCGGCAAGTCGGCCGGCAAGAACCCTGACTGACCCGGGTCGCGAACCCCCACGCGATGGGCCAGGGCATCGATCCCGATCTGCGGGCGCTGCAGGACGTGCGCGATTGCGTCGCGCGCGCCTCGGCCGCCGTGGAGGCCGTGCACGGGTGGGACCAACGGCGCGTCGACGAGGCGTGCGCCGCCATGGCGAAGGCCGGCGCGGCCGCCGCCTACGACCTCGCGCGCCTGGCGGTCGAGGAGACCGGCATCGGCCGGGTCCACTACAAGGTCCTCAAGAACCTGTTCGGTTCCGAGGGGGTGTGGAACTCGATCAAGGACGAGAAGACTGTCGGCATCGTCAAGCGCGACGAGCGCACGGGCATCGTCGAGGTGGCTTCGCCCGTCGGCGTCGTCGCGGGCATCGTCCCGACCACGAACCCGACGTCGACGACGCTCTTCAAGTCGCTGATCGCGGTCAAGGGCCGCAATGCGATCGTCGTCAGCCCGCATCCGCGCTCGCGCCGCTGCATCGGCGAGACGGTCGAGGTGCTGCGCCGCGCCCTCGAGCGCGTCGGCGCGCCGGCCGACCTGGTCACGTGCCTGCCGAATCCGACGATCGAGTCGACCGGCGCGCTGATGAAGCATCCCGACGTGGCGATGATCCTCGCCACGGGCGGGACCGGCCTCGTGAAGGCCGCGTATTCCAGCGGGAAACCGGCCTACGGCGTCGGTCCCGGCAACGTGCCGGTGTACGTGGACCGCACCGCCGACGTGGCCTGGGCCGCGCACTCGATCGTCGCCAGCCAGAGCTTCGACAACGGCACCCTGTGCTGCTCGGAGCAGGGCATCGTGGTCGACGCGCCGGTCGCCGACATGCTGCTCGGCGAGCTCAAGAAGCGCGGCGCGCACCTGTGCGACGAAGAGCAGACGAAGAAGCTCGCCAAGCACTGCAACGTGCGCGGCCACATGAACCCCGACGTCGTCGGGCTCGATCCGTGGCGCATCGCCGAGGCGGCGGGCTTCGCGGTGCCCAAGACCACCACCGTGCTGCTGGCGCTGCAGGGCGGCGTGGGGCCGGAGTGGCCGCTGTCGATCGAGATCCTCGCGCCGGTGCTGTCGGTGCACAAGGTCGCCGGCTGGCAGGAAGGCTGCCGCGTCAGCATGGCGATGCTGGAGGCCGAAGGCCTCGGGCACACCTGCGCCATCCACGCCAAGGACGAGAAGGTGCTCGACGCCTTCTTCCTCGAGAAGCCGGCCTCGCGCATCGTGGTCAACGGGCCCAGCTCGCAAGGCGCCGTCGGCTACAGCACGCAGCTCGTGCCGAGCTTCTCCTTGGGATGCGGCCCGCAGGCCGGCAACATCACCAGCGACAACATCAGCGCGCGCCACATGGTCACGATCAAGCGCGCCGCCTTCGTGCGTCGCGACTGGGCCGAGATCGAGAGGAAGGACCACGCGCGCGTGGCGGCGTTGACCAAGGACGGCATGCCGCGCGGCTCGGGCCTCGCCGGCGATCCGGCGCTGGGCGGCGGACTCGCGCCGTCGTCGCGCTCGAGCATGGAGCCCGACGCCGCCAGCAACTGGCGCGGCAACGCGCCGATCGTCGAGCGCCCCGCGGCGCCCGCGCCCGCAGCCGCCCCGGTGGCCGCCGCGTGGGCCGCCAAGGTCGGAGGCGGCACGAAGAGCGAGGCCGGTCGCGCCAGCGCGATCGCCGGCTGGGCCAGCGCGCGCGCGGGCTCCGACTCGCCGCCCAAGGGCGGACACGCCGCGGGCTCCTCGCTCAGCACGAGCGAGATCCTCGGGATGATGAGCCAGGCGGGCTCGGGCTGCCCGCTGGGACCGTGCAAGGGCTGCGCCCACCACGACGCCACCACCGGCTCGTGCAAGGCCTGAGGCTCGACGCGAACCACGAACGACGAGGCCCGCGCCGCCGGCGACGGGCGATGGAACACGAAAGGACGACGACGATGGATGGAATGATCGCTCTGGGCATGATCGAGACCAAGGGTCTCGTGGGGGCCGTCGAGGCCGCCGACGCCATGTGCAAGGCCGCCAAGGTCACCCTGCTCGGCAAGGAACGCTCCGGCGGCGCGCTGATCACCGTCATGGTGCGCGGCGAAGTCGGCGCGGTGAAGGCCGCCGTCGAGGCCGGCTCGGCCGCCGCCAAGCGCGTCGGCGAACTGGTCAGCGTGCACGTGATCCCGCGCCCGGCCGCGGACCTCGACCTGTTCTTGCCGCCGATCCCCGAGCAGAAGTGAGCGCGCCGGGCACAGCCAGCCAGGCCGCCTGACGCGTCCCCATGTCCTCGCGCGCGGTATCGCTGCGCGGCGCGGTCTACATCGACCAGATGCAGCCGCAGTTCGCAGCCACGGTCGCCACGAACTCCGACGGGTACTTCCCCGTCGCGGGCGAGGCGGCGTTCTGGCTGGAGGTCCAGCCGGGGATCGTGATCAACCGCCTGATGGACGTCGCCTTGAAGGCCTGCGAGGTCAAGCCGGGGTCGCTGCGCACCGAGCGCAGCTACGGCACGCTCGAGGTGCACGGCCCGGACCAGGGCATGGTGCGCCAGGCGGGCGCTGCCATCCTCGCCAGCCTCGGCGCGACCAGCGAGGACGCGCTGCGGCCGAACCTCCTGACGAGCGAGATCATCCGCAAGCTCGACCACCACCAGGCGATGATGATCAACCGCACGCGCGCGGGGATGCTGGTTCTGGGCGGCGACACGCTCTACACGCTCGAGGTCAATCCGGCCGTGTACGTCACGCTCGCAGCGAACGAGGCCGAGAAGCACTCGCCCATCCGCATCGTCGGCCTCGGCGTGGAGGGCGCCGTGGGGCGCCTGCGGCTCGCCGGCACCGACGCGGAGATCGACGAGGCGGTCAAGGCGGTCGAGCGCGCGCTCAAGGGCCTGCCCGGTCGCGCCAACGAGGGGGTCGACTGATGTTCCTCGGTCGCGTCGTGGGCGAAGTGTGGGCGACGAGGAAGGTCGACGACCTGAAGTCGTTGCGCCTGCTCGTGGTCGAGGCGCTGGACGAGCGCCGCGATCCAGCGGCCCCGAAGGTCACGCCGGTCGTGTGCGCCGACGCGCTGGGCGCCAAGCTCGGCGAGCGCGTGGTCGTCGCCTTCGGCAAGGCCGCGCGCGTGGCGACCCTCGGCCACGACGGAGACCATGCCTTCGAGGCCGCCGTCGTCGGCATCGTCGACGACTTCGACATCCCGCACGCGCCCGAAAGCTGGCGCGTGGCGGACGCGCAGGCCGTCGGCGCGCAGCCGGCGCGCGCGCGGAAGGGCGCGGAGGGCCCCTGACATGCTGATCGGCACCGTCGTCGGCAACGTCTGGGCCACGAAGAAGGATCCGACCCTCGCGGGCCTGCGCTTCCTCGTCGTGCGTCCCTACACCACCGATGGCAGGGAATCGGCCGAGACGCTGGTGGCCGTCGACACGCTGGGCGCCGGCATCGGCGATCGCGTGCTCGTCGTGTTCGGCCGCGCGGCGCGCCACTGCATCGGCCGCAGCCACGACATCGGCTTCCAGACCGCCGTCGCCGCCATCATCGACCGCATGGAGCTCGCCGACGGCACGCTCGTCGGCCAGACGCCTCCCGAAGACCAAGCCAAGAGGACCTGAACATGACCCGCAACGACCTGAACCCCGTGCTGCGCGACGACGTCGCGCTGGATGTCGCCATCGGCGTGCTCGAGACCTCCTCCGTCGCCCGCGGCATCGAGGTCGCCGACGCGGTGCTCAAGGAAGCCCAGGTGGAGATGCTGTTCGCGACGCCGGTGCACCCCGGCAAGTACGTGATGCTCTACACCGGCTCGGTGCAGGACGTGCGCGCCTCCACGACCCGCGGCGCGGCCCTGGCCGGCGGCGACCTGGTCGACCAGCTCGTCATCCCGCAGGTCCACTCGCAGGTGGTGCCGATGATCAAGCGCACCGGCCGCATCAACGGCACGCTGGACGCGGTGGGCGTGGTGGAGACGAACACGGTCGCTTCGACGATCGCCTCGGCCGACGTGGCGCTGAAGACGGCGACCATCGACCTCGTGGACATCCGCCTCGCCAACGGACTCGGCGGCAAGAGCTTCTACGTGCTGACCGGCGAGGTGAGCGACGTGAAGAGCTCGGTGGCCGCCGGAGCGAAGGTGGCGCAGGAGCGCGGCCTGCTCGCGCGCGAAGTCGTGATCCCCAGCCCGCATCGCGAGCTCGTGCGGCACCTGTGATGGCACGGCGCTTCCTGACCAGCGAGGACCTGCGGCGCCTGGCCGGCGGCGGCAAGGAGGTGGTGGTCGACGAGGAGACGATCGTCACCGCCGCCGCGCAGGAGCTGGCGCGCGCCCACGGCATCGCGATCCTCACCGGTCGCGGAGGCCAGTGGAGCGAGCCGCGCCCCGATCGCGGTCCCGACGCGGAGCGCGCGCAGCGCACGCTGCCGCACCTGCCCGAGCCGCAAGGCGATCCCGACGAGGTCGTCACGGGCGTGGTGGTCACCGCGGTCGGCCGCAACCGACCCGGCATCCTGGCCGAGATCACCGCCGCCATCGCGGCCACGCAGGGCAGCGTGCACGACATCTCGCAGAAGATGGTCGAAGGCTACTTCCACATGGTGGTGACGGTGGAGCTGCCCCCGGGCACCCTGTTCGGCGCCGTCAAGCGCCACATGGAGTGCCTCGGCGGACCGGAGGACTACGTCGTGCGGGTGATGCACGAGCGCGTCTTCCGCTTCATGCACCGCATCTGAGCGGAGCGGCGTCCCCGCGCCGATCCCGCGCGGCTACCATCGTGCACGGCCGGCCTCCGCCATCCTGGTCGGGCGCCGCGCACGAGAGGTAGACGATCGATGCTGCTCCCCGTCCTCTGCGCCCTCCTCGCCGCGCCCCAGTCCGCGGACGCCTCCGCGCCGCGCGCCGTGCGCGCCTTGTTCCTCGGCGACCAAGGCCACCACCAGCCGCGCGCGCGGCACGCGGAGCTGGCGCCCGCGCTGGCGAAGCAGGGGATCGAGCTCGAGTACACCGAGGACCTCGGGCGCATCTCGCGCGATGGCCTCGCGGGCAAGGACGCGCTGGTCGTCTACGCCAACATCGATTCGCTGCCCAAGGAACGCGAGGCGGCGCTCCTCGAGTGGGTGCGCGGCGGCAAGGGCTTCGTGCCCCTGCATTGCGCCAGCCACTGCTTCCGCGACAGCGACGAGTACGTGCGACTCGTGGGCGCGCAGTTCCAGAGCCACGGCTGGGAGCGCTTCACCACCGACCTCGTCGGTTCGACGCATCCCTTGGCGGCAGGCTTCCTGCCGTTCGAGAGCCTCGACGAGACCTACGTGCACGCGCGCCACGGATCCGACCGCACGTTGATCGAGACGCGACGCGAGGGCGGGCGCGACGAACCATGGACATGGACGCGCCTCGAAGGCGAGGGACGCGTGTTCTACACGGCGTGGGGCCACGACTCGCGCACGTTCACGAAGCCCGGCTTCCACGACCTCGTCGGGCGCGGCATCCGCTGGGCCAGCGGCGACGAATTCATGGCGCCACGCGCGGCGGAGCCCGTCCCCGCGCGTCGGACCGCGCGCGTGCCCTTGTACAAGCCGACCGGCGCCGGCGACATCCAGTCGACGATGCCGGCGCCGTTGTCGCCCGAGGACAGCCGGAAGCTGATGCACGTCGCCACGGGCTTCGAGGTCGAACTCGTCGCCAGCGAGCCGCGCATCGGCAAGCCGCTCTCCCTGGGCTTCGACGGGGACGGCCGCCTGTGGCTGTGCGAGACCGTCGACTACCCCAACGAGCTCCAGCCCGAAGGCAAGGGCCGCGATCGGCTGCGCGTGCTCGTCGACGAGGACGGCGACGGGACCTTCGAGAAGGACAGGATCTTCGCCGACAAGTTGTCGATCCCGACTTCGGCTTGCGTCGTGCCCGAAGGCGTGGTGGTGCACCAGGCGCCGCACACGCTGCTGCTCGTCGACAGAGACGGCGACCTCGCGTGCGACGAGCGCCGCGTGCTGTTCAGCGGCTGGGGCACGGGCGACACGCACGCCGGTCCGTCGAACCTGCAACTGGGCTTCGACGGCTGGCTGTGGGGGACCGTGGGCTACTCGGGCTTTGGTGGAGTGGTCGGAGGCAAGCAGTTGTCGTTCGGCCAGGGCATCTACCGCTTCCGCCGCGACGGCTCCGAACTGCAGTTCCTCGGTTCGACGACGAACAACACATGGGGCTTCGGCCTCTCCGAGGAGGGCGAGGCATTCGCTTCCACCGCCAACCACGACGTGATGCTCCACCTCTCGCTCGCCAATCCGCTCAAGGAGCGGGTCAAGGGCGTCAAGGCGCGCTCGGTCGAGGCCATCCACGCCTACGAGCGCATGCACCCGGTGACGACGGCCGTGCGGCAGGTCGACTGGTTCGGCCAGTACACCGCCGCCGCCGGCGCGCGCGTCTACGCGGCGCGCCTGTTCCCGCGCGAGTGGTGGAACGCCGTGGCGCTGGTGTGCGAGCCCACCGGACACCTCGTGCACGCCGCGATCCTCGAGCGGGACGGAGCCGCTTGGAAGGCCCTCGACGGGCCGACGCTCGTGGCGTCGCGCGACGAGTGGTTCGCGCCGATCTGCGCCGAGGTGGGGCCCGACGGGGCCGTGTACGTGGTCGACTGGTACAACTACATCGTCCAGCACAATCCGACGCCGCAGGGCTTCGAGAACGGCGAGGGCAACGCCTACGTGACGCCCCTGCGCGACAAGACGCATGCGCGGATCTGGCGCGTCAAGCCGAGCGGCGCGCGGCTTGAGCGGGAGCGGCCCTTGTCGAGCCTCGCCGCGGGCGAGCTGGTTGCGGCGCTCGGCTCCAGCGGCTTGCAGCGGCGCTTGTCGGCCCAGGCCTTGCTGGTCGCTTCGCGCGAGCCGCAGGTGGACGACCTGCTGCGCGCCGCGGCCGCCGACGAGGCGCTGGACGGCATCGGCAACGCGCCGCTCGCCCTGCACGCGCTGCACGCGTTGGCGCAGCGCGGAGCCTTGGCGGGCGGCGAGGGCGCGCGCGCGCGGCTCACGGCCGCGTTGCGTCACCGCGCGTCCGCCGTGCGCGGCGCAGCGGCGCAGCTCTTGCCGCTCGAGCCCGCTTCCACGGCGGCCATCCTCGCTTCGGGCCTGCTCGACGATCCGCTCCCGCAGGTGCGGCGCGACGCGTGCGCCGCGCTGGCGCTGCAGGCTCCGGACGAAGCGGCGGGCCATGCCTTGCACCGCTTCCTCGCGCGCGCCGAGAACCACCGGGATCGGCGCATCGCCGACGCGGCGCTCGTGGCGGCGGGCGTGCACGCGCGCGGCTTCCTTGCCGCCGCGCTCGAGGAGCGTCCCGCGGCCGGCGTTGCCGCCAAGGCCAAGGCTCCGCGGCCGAACCTGCTGCCGAATCCAGGCTTCGACGCCGTGGACGGCGAGCTGCCGCGCGGCTGGACGAAGCGCGAATACGGCGGCTCGGCGCAGTGGCGACGCGTCGCCTCCGGCGGGCGCGACGGAGGCGCGTGCGTCGTGGCCGAGAGCGCGCTCGGCGCGGACTCCTCGATCCACGCGGACGTGCAGGTCGAAGGGGGCGCGAAGTACGAGCTGGCCGGGTGGGTTCGCACCCAAGGCCTCTCCGGCGCGATGGGGGCCCTGCTCAACGCCCACGCCCATCCCGACGCCGTCACCAACGCCGGGCAGGGCGACGCGGACTGGATGCGCGTCTCCGCGACCATCGAGACCTTCCCCGGTCAGCGCGAGTTGTCGATCAACCTGCTGTTCGGCGGCTGGGGGAGATCGAGGGGCCGCGCGTGGTGGGACGACGTTTCGCTGACCAAGGTCGACGACGCCGAGGCGCTCGGCGCGTTGAACATGGCGCAGGTGCGCGCCCTCGACGTGGCGGCGAGCACCCTCGTCGAGCGCGACGCCGACGCGGCGCGGCGGCTGTTCCCGCGCCTGCAGGGGGCCGATCCGGCCGTGCGCCTGCGGCTGCTCGAGAGCTTCGCGCGCGAGTGGCCCAAGGGTCGCGCGGTGCTCGGAGCGGAGGCCAACGACGCGGCGGCGCTCGTCCACTGGACGATTCGCGTCGCCGACGGCTCGCGCGCCCCGCTGCTCGCCGGCGCGCGCGACGAGGCGCTGGTGTCCGCCTTCGCCGGCGCGCTCGAGGGGAGATC
>JBEBCR010000346.1:0-6340 GCA_041157565.1 Planctomycetota bacterium
TTTCGTGCAACACGGGCTGGCCGTGGTCTTGGAACAAGCCGCTGTGCTTGTTGGAGGTGCGGACCAGCACATAGATGCCGGTGCCCGTGCGCGCGCAGGTGTCGACGAAGGGTTGGACCGAGTCCGCACCCAGGTAGGGGTTGATGGTGATCGCGTCGCAGGTCGTCCCCCGGTCTTCGGGCGACGAGCCCTCGAGGAAAGCCTTGGCGTAGGCCTTGGCGGTCGAATCGATGTCGCCCCGCTTCACGTCGCCAATGACCAGGAGGCCGGCCGAGCGGGCCGCGCCCACCACCTCTTCCCAGGCCTTGGCGCCATCGGCTCCGTACATCTCGAAGAAGGCGGACTGCGGCTTCACGGCCGGGACCTTGCCGGCGGCCACCTCGATGATGCCGCGCAGGAAGGCGGAGCAGGCCTGCGCCTTGGCCGCGCGCGGCGCCGCGGGGTCGCGCACGACGGCGTACTCCTCGGGCAAGGAGTCGACATGCGGGTCCAGGCCCACGAGACAGGGGTTTCCGAGGCGGGTGATGGCGGCGTCGAGTCGGTCGGCGTAGGTCATGGCGCAGGGCGCATCTTAGTGAACCACGGCGGGGCCTGGATCGGCCCGCGCGGGCGAAAAGCGGCCTGTCCCGCGGGGATCGACGGGTGACGCGGCGTGGCGGTCGGACCTAGAGTGGGCCCATGCGAGCGAGCGAGCAGGTGGACCGTGCGCGCCTAGGCTTCGGCGCCCGCCCGTTGGCTTGGACGGCGGCGGCGTGGCTGCTGGCTTCCTGCGCGTTGGTCGGATGCCGTTCCACGGAGGGCGAGGAAGCGGCCGAACTCGTGGTGACGGAGTCCACCGACCAAGGCCTCGCGTCCGAGCGAGCCAAGCCCGCGAACCTGGACGAGTCGACGTCGCCCTCGTCGTCCGATGCGCCTCGCCCGCCGCCCGCCGCCGGAACCGCGCTTGGACGGCGCATCGCCAGCGGAAGCGATCCTCTCTATCCGACGATGTCGCGCAAGCTGCGCGAGGAGGGCAGCGTCGACCTCGCGATCGACGTGGCCAACGACGGACGCCTGCGCGGCGTGCGCATCGTCGCGAGCAGCGGACACGCGCGCCTGGACGAAGCCGCGTTGGCCGCGGTGCGTGGTTGGACCTTCAAGCCGCGCACCGGCGAAGAGCCCAACATGGTCTATCGCCAACGCTTCGTGTTCCGGCTCAAGGCGGCGCCGCGCTAGTCGGCGAGCGCGAGCAGGCGCTTGGCGATCCAGTCGGCGAGCGGCAAGCCACGCGACGTCAAGCGCCAGCGATCGTCGACGCAGGCGAGCACGCCATGCCCCTGGAGCGCGCGCACTTCGCGCAGCAGGAACTCGTCGTCGCCGCATGCCGCGCGCTGGCGCGCTTCGTCCCGGCCGAGGCCTTCGCGCGTGCGCAGCCCCAACCACCAAGTCTCGGCCAGCCGCTGGCGCTCGGTGGGCGTTTCGTCCCAGGCCTTGGGCCTATGGCCCTCGAGCGCGACGCGCGCGTAGGCGCCGATCGCCTTGACGTTGCCGCTGCGCGTCGTGCCTTCCTTGCTGACCGCGCTCGGTCCGAGGCCGACGTAGTCGCCGTTGCGCCAGTAGTGGAGGTTGTGCGCGCATTCGCGACCGGCGCGCGCGAAGTTGCTGATCTCGTAGGCCGGCCACCCGCCTTGCGCGAGGCGCGCGCGCGTCTCCTCGAAGAAGCGCAGTTCCTGCTCCTCGTCTTGCCGGCGCAGGCGGCCTTGCTCGAGCCAGCGACGGAAGACGGTGTCCTCCTCGAAGGTGAGGTTGTAGGCGGAGACGTGGTCCGGGCCGAGCTCGAGCACGCGACCCAGGTGGTCGAGCCATTGCTCGAGCGGCTGGTCTGGCGTGGCGTAGATCAGGTCGATGTTGACGTTCGTCGCCCCGGCCGAGCGCGCCGCCGCGTAGGCGTGGAAGGAGTCCTCCACGCCATGCACTCGTCCAAAGAGCTGCAAGGTGCCGACATCGAGCGATTGGAAGCCGATCGACAGCCGCGTGGCGCCGAGCTCGAGCAGGGCTTGCGCCTTGTGGCCGTCGAGGCTTTCGGGGTTGCACTCGACGGTCGTCTCGCGACTGCTGCCGCGCCATCCGCACAGATCATCGAGCCCGTCGAAGAGCAAGGCGAGCTCGTCGCTCTCGAGCAGCGAAGGCGTGCCTCCGCCGAAGAACACGGTCGAAGGCTCGCGGGGAGCGCGCAGGCGCGCCTCGGACAGGATGGCCTCGACCATGCCACGACGATCGTGGCCTTCGGCCGGCACGGAGTAGAAGTCGCAGTAGTGGCACTTGGCCGCGCAGAACGGCAGGTGCACGTACAACGGGGTGCCGGCGGTGGGTCGCACCTCGTGGTTGTAGCACGCGCGCCGCGAACGAAGGGAGGCGGTCCACGGACCGCCTCCCCCCATGCGACGCCGTGGCGAGCGAGGCGGACTATTCGCGGCCCGCCATCACCGCGTGCAGCTTGCGCAGAGCGTCGACCTCGATCTGGCGCACGCGTTCGCGCGTGAGTCCGACGATGCGACCGATCTCCTTGAGCGTGAGCGTCTCGCCGCCCGGAGTGCCCAGGCCGTAGCGCAGGCGCAGGATGGTCGCCTCGCGCTCGTCGATCGTGTCGAGCAGCTCGCCGAGGCGCTTGAGCAGGTCGGAGTCCTGCATCTGCTCGTCGGGCGTGCGCTCCTCCGCTTCGGCGACCGTCTCCTGGTTGGCGGAGAGGACGTCGAGCGAGAGCTGCGGGCCCATGCCCGAGACGAGGATGGTGCGGCGCAGGAGCGGCCAATTGTCTTCGGGGATGCCGATCTCCTCGGCCACCTCCTCGATCGTCGGCGCACGACCCAGCAAGTAGGTCAGCTCCTGGCTGACCACGCGCCAGCGCGAGATCATCTCGTTCATGTAGCTCGGCACCCGCACGCTCTTGACCGTGTTGGTCAACGCGCGGCGGATGGACTGCTTGATCCACCACGTGCCGTAGGTCGAGAAGCGGCATCCGGCGTTGGGGTCGAACTTCTCGGCCGCCTTCATCAAGCCGATGTTGCCCTCGGCGATGAGGTCCTGCAGCGAGAGTCCGCGATCGGCGTACATCTTCGCCACCGACACCACGAGGCGCAGGTTGGCGCGAATCATGTGCTCGCGAGCCTCGAGGTCGCCTGCTTGGATGCGACGGCCGAGTTCGATCTCCTGCTTGGCGGTCAGGAGCGGCACTTCGTTGATCTCGTGGAGATAGGTCTCCAGGCAGCGTTCGTTGGAAATGGGAGTTCTCCGGGTGGGGTCGGTTGGCGCGGCACGCGCACAAGGCGACGAATCGGACGAGCGGACGGTCGTTCTTGACGCGACCCAGCCGGGACTTTCGACAAGTTGAACGGCGCGATCGAGCCGGAGAAGGCGGTCGCGGTCGAGACAGGGAAGGGATGGATGCACGCCGCGGCGGGGAGCGGCGCGGAAGGAAGAAGTTTCCGGCGCAGCCCCGCGCCTAGAAGCCGAGCGCGAGACGCTCCGCGAGGATCGACGGCAAGCCAGCCCGCAGGATGCGCTGCTGTTCGCGTTCGATGTCGTAGGGCACGCGCAACAGGTCGTAGCGTTCGGACTCCGTGTCGTACACGGCGACCGCCGCGCGGGGATCATCGTCGCGAGGCTGGCCCACGCTGCCCACGTTGACGAGGACGCGTTGCCACTCGGACAAGTCGACGTGCGCGTCGTGCGTCCAGAACGTGCGATTCGGTTCGTGGTTGAGATGGCCGACGAGCAAAGGCCTGTGCGTGTGCCCGATGAAGCACACGCGTCGCGACTGCATGGCCAGCGACGGCTCTGCGTCGTGGCTGTTCATGATGTAGTCGAAGCGTTCCGGCGCGTTCCACGTGGCGTGTGCGACGAGGATGTGCTCGAACTCCAGGCGTAGGGGTAGTTGCGCGATGTAGCCGCGCTCTTCGGGAGACAGTTGCGTGGCCGTCCAGCGCGCCGCGAACGCCGCCGCCGGATTGAAGCTGTCGACGGGCAAGAGGCCGACGGCGGCTGCATCGTGGTTGCCCATCACGATGTGCACCTTGCGCTCGAGCAGCAGGCGCAAGCATTCGCGTGGCGCGGCGCCGTAACCGACGACGTCCCCTACGGAGACGATCTCGTCGACGCCTTCGGCATCCAACGCGGCGAGCACGGACCTGAGTGCGTTCAGGTTCGCGTGGATGTCACCGAGAATGCCGTACTTCATGTGGCGTCTTGCGCAACAGAAGGCAGGCTGCGAGCGCGAGCCAGGATGCTGCGAGGAACAACGAGACCATAGAGGCCCTGTTCGGGCGCGGCCAGATATCGATCCAGACTCCCAGCGGGCTGAAGGTCGCGCATGTTGATCCGAACCAAGCCATGGAGGCCAGCAGCAGCGAACGTGACAGAGTGGAAAGCGGCAGGCAGGCCACGGTCAGGAGCATGCCCCACCAGTGCAGGGCATCGAACCATGAGCGGGGAAATGGACTGGATCCCAAGGCGGCGACGGCGAGGAGGCCGACGGCAACCACCGCGTTTGCCGATAGGAATGCCCAAAGCGGGGCTCCGCCTCCTAGGATCTGAGCCGCCCTCAACAAGCTGGCTTGCAGCAGGCACAGGGGCAGACTCGCGGCAAGCCATACAACAACATAAGTTGTTACAGCATAATCAGTTAAGGCTCCTCCGGCATCCTGGCCCCAGGCGCTGGGAAGGGTTAGGCCAAGGAACACCCAAAACCGCCAATCACGCAAGGTCATGCCACCCCAGAGCAACAGCCCATCCAAGGGGCGAGTCTGAGATTGCGGTTGGGTGTTCATGCTTGTGAGCGGACTTGTTCCTGCAGGTTCCACCCCCTACCGTGCAGGAAGGAGGTCATATGTCAACGGAGCAACGACGTCTGGGTCGAGGATTGGGCTCTCTATTAGGGGGCTCGGCTCCCTCGGGGACCGCTGCGAGTGAAGGAGTCACCGAGATTCCGCTGGATCGCATCGTTCCGAACGCGCGTCAGCCGCGCAAGCACTTCGATGCCGTGCATATGGAGGAGCTCGTGGCGAGTATTCAGCGCCATGGCGTTCTCCAGGCCATCGTGGTTCGTCCGCTTGGGGATCGCTACGAGCTTGTTTCGGGCGAGCGGCGTACGCGCGCTGCCCGCACGGCTGGCCGGACCACCATTCCCGCGGTCATTCGCACCGACATCGCGGACGACCAGATGCTCGAGCTTGCGTTGGTGGAGAACGTCCAGAGGCAGGATCTCGACGCCATTGAGCGTGCGCAGGCCTTCCGGGAGATGATGAGCGCTCTTTCGCTCACTCAGGAGCAGGTCGCAGACATGGTTGGCCTGAAGCGGTCGTCTGTCGCCAACCTGCTGCGCCTTTTGGACCTTCCGGAAGCGGTCCAATCCGCCGTGCAGCGAGGTCTGATCTCGATGGGACACGCCCGTGCCTTGGCTGGGCTTCCGCAGGGCGAAGATCAGCTTGGCCTTCTCAATCGCATCGTGCGGGAGGAGATGTCGGTGCGGGACACCGAGAAAGCAGTGGCCGATCGCATTCGGCCAAAGGGGGGCACTTCCCCGACCGGAGGCGAAGTTACACCTGCTTCCCCCCCGTGGGTCAAGGAACTCGAGGGCCGACTGCGGGAGGCGCTCGGGACGAAGGTCAGCCTTCACAACCAGCCCGGGTTCAAAGGTTCGATTGAGATCGAGTACTACAACCGTGCCGATCTGGAACGGCTGCTGGATCGCCTTGCTCCCAAGCCCACGATCTGACTAGGCCACTGTTCCACGTGGAACAGCGTCCGAGTCCCACAGAGGGGGGGGGCAGAGCGGATTGGAGGCCGAAAACAAGCGGGGCCGGCATGTTGCCGGCCCCGCATCTGTTGATCAGGCCCGAATCGCTCTCAGAGCTTGGTGGCCTTCGTGATGATGGCCGGGGTTTCAGGACGATCAATGGTTCCTTCCGCGATCTTCAGCTTCTCAATCACATGGGCTGCATCCATGCCTGAGAGCACCTTGCCGAAGACGACATAGTCCTTGTCCAGCTGGTTGGCGTCCGCCACGGTGATGTAGAACTGAGAGCCTGAGCTTTGGGTGTCGCCACCCTGCTTGGCGGCAGCCAAGAAGCCCTCGAAGTGCTTCAAGCCCGATTCTTCGCGGTCAACCTTGTAGCCAGGCCCACCGGTACCCCAGGTCGTAGGTTCTTTGGCCGCATCTTTGGTGTTCGGGCAGCCAGCTTGGATCATGAAGCCGGGGACCACACGGTGGAATTTGATCCCGTCGTAGTAGCCCTCACCCACCAGTTTCAGAAAGTTCTCGCAGTGCTTCGGGGCGCGGTCGGTGTAGAGGGCGACCTCGATG
>JBEBCR010000347.1:0-8929 GCA_041157565.1 Planctomycetota bacterium
CGCCAACCTCCTCGCCAACTCAAACAACCCCGGATCCGCCAACGCCGCCCCCAACGCCCCATCCGAAAGCCCCGACTGCCTCAACCCCGCCAGCTCCCCCATCCCCCTCACCCGCAGGTCCTCCTCCGCGATCTGGAATCCGTCCGAGCACGTCTCGAGGAAGCGCAGGCGGGCGTGGGCGCTCTTGGCGCCGAAGAGCCAGCAGCGGGCTTCCTGGCCGGCGCGGCCGACGCGGCCGCGGAGTTGGTGGAGTTGGGCGAGGCCGAGTTGATCGGCGCCTTCGATGACGAGCAGGTCGGCATCGGGGACGTCGAGGCCGACTTCGACCACGGTGGTGGCGACGAGCACGCGCGTCGCGCCGGACTTGAAGCGCAGCAGGGCGGCGTCGCGTTGATCGGGGTCGAGGCGGCCGTGGACCAGTTCGATGCCGAATCGGGCCAGCGGAGAGGCCAGCAGGCGGGCTTGGCGCTCGAGGGCGCCCTTGGCGGGCTTGCCCGCGCTGGCGGAGAGGTCCTCGGTCGGCTCGTCGTCGGCGCCGACGCGCGGGACGATCCAGAACAGGCGGCCGCCGCGCTCGAGCGAAGCGACGAGTTCGGCCTCGACCTGCTTGCCGCCCTTGCCCGTGACGAGGCGCGTGGCGACGCGCATCGGGCGCGGGCGCTCGTCGAGGATGCTGGAGTCGAGCTCGCCGTGCAGCGCCAGCGCCAAGGTGCGCGGGATGGGCGTCGCGGTCGTCAGGAGCGCGTGCACGTCGCGGCCCTTCTGCAGGAGGCGCGAGCGCTGGGCCACGCCGAAGCGATGCTGCTCGTCGACCACGGCGACCTGCAGCTCGCGGAACACGGTCGAATCGGAGAGCAGCGCGTGGGTGCCGAACACCACGCGCGCCTCGCCGGATTCCACGCGACGCAGCGCCTCGGCGCGCTCGCGCGACTTGAGGGCGCCGGTCAGGAGCACGTGTCGCACGCCCGCGGCCGCGCACCAGGCGGCGCCGACCTGGGCGTGCTGGCGCGCGAGCAGCTCGGTCGGCGCGAGGAACGCGGCCTGGCCTCCGCGCGTGGCGGCGGCGAGGCAGGCGACGAGCGCCACCGCGGTCTTGCCCGCGCCCACGTCGCCCTGCAGGAGGCGGCGCATCGGCGTCGCCTGCGCGAGGTCCTCGCGGATCTCGCCCAGCACGCGGCGCTGGGCGTTGGTCCAGCCGAACGGGGCGAGCTCCATGAGCCGGCTCCACTCGGAGTCGGAGATGGCGAGCGCGATCGCCGCACCGGCGCGCAGCTCGCGCGCGCGCGCCACGAGTCGACGATGCAGCGCGATCCAATCGTCGAGCGCGACGCGGCGCCGCGCCGCCTCGAACGCCGCGATGTCGGGCGGGGCGTGCAGCGCGCGCAACGCGTCGGGCAGGGGCATCAGCCCGTGGCGCGCCAAGGTCTCGGCGTCCAGCTCCTCCACGGCCGCGTCGGCCACGCGGCGCGCGGCCTCGAGGCAGGCCGCCTGCAAGGCCTTCTCGCCGACGCCTTCGATCGACGGGTAGCGCGGCTGCACGGCGCCCGGCGCGAGCGGCGCCTCGAGCTTCTCGAAGCGCGCCACGAGGAACTCGCGCGCGCCGCCGTCGGGCTTTTGCTCGGCGGCCGGCTCGCGGCGCGCGCCCGCGCGAGCGGACTTGAGCGCGCCCCGCACGCGCACGCGAGCGCCGACGGGATGCTGGCGCGCGAGCCACGGTTGGTTCCACGCGACGAGGTCGATGCGCACCTCGGCCGCGTCGACGAGCCGCAGCGCCACGCGGCTCCTGCGTCCGAACCGCCGCAGGCTCGAGGCCTCGACCACTCCCTCGACCACGGACTCCACTCCGGGTTCGAGCTCGGCGAGTGGCGTGGCGTCCAAGCCCTCGACCAGCGCGCTCGGCACGAGCCGCGCCAGCGACTCGAGGCTGTCGTAGCCCGCCTCGCGCAGGCGCTCCTCGCGCGCGGGCCCGACGCCGGGCAGTCCGAGGGTGGGCGGGGTGCGAGTCATGGATCGTGCCTGCCGTGGCGAGGAGGCGGCCATTGTGCGCGAACGCCCGCCGCCCTCGCCACGCGCAGCCGCTCGTCCGCGTGCGACTCGCGGTCGATCCGCACGGCCCTCCGCCCAGCCCCGGCCTTCCAGCAGCGCCGAAAGGCACCCCCAGTCCCTTGCCGCCCCCGCCGCCATCCTCCATCCTCGGCCACATGGAACTGCGCTTCTTCGGCGCCACCGGCGGCACGACCGGCACCTGCCACATGCTCAAGGCCAACGGGCGCGTCGTGCTGCTCGACTGCGGCATGTTCCAGGGCCCGCGCGCCTGGAGCCGCATGAAGAACGCCGAGTTCCACTTCGAGGCGGACCGCGTCGACGCGGTGGTGCAGTCGCACGCGCACGTCGACCATTCGGGCAAGCTGCCGATGCTGACGCGGCACGGGTTCAAGGGCGCGATCCACGCGACTCCCGCGACGCGCGACTTGTGCGACGCCCTGCTGCACGACACGGCCAAGATCCTCGCGTCCGACGCGCGCTTCCTGAACGAGCAGCGCAGGAAGGCCGAGGAGGCGCGCTCGAGGCACTCCGAAGGAGGGGAGCGGCGGCGCGGCCACGAACAGGAGCGCGCGGCCCTGCAGCGCGGCCGCAAGCACCGCGGCGACAAGCGGCCCGCGCACGGTCCGCGGCGCGAGCGCGATGGACTCGACGACGACTTCGACTGGAGCGAGTACGCCGAGCTCGACCTGCCGCGGGAGGAGATCCTGCCGCTGTACCTCGACGCCGACGTCGACGAGGCGCTCGGGCGCTTCGTGCCGCACCCCTACCACGAATGGTTCGAGCCGGTCCCCGGCATGCGCTTCCGCTTCCACGACGCGGGCCACATCCTCGGCTCGGCGTGGGTCGAGGCGCGCATCGAGGACGGCGCGCGCACGCACCGCCTCGTCTTCACCGGGGACTACGGCAGGAAGGGCGCGCCCATCCTGCGCGATCCCGAGCCGCTGCTGCCTGCCGACATCTACATCAGCGAGAGCACGTACGGCGACCGCCTGCACGAGCCGTTCTCCGACATGGAGTCCCAGCTCGCCGCGGCCGTCGGCCGCCTGCACGCGCGTGGCCGCGGCAAGCTGATCATCCCCGCCTTCGCCGTCGGCCGCACGCAGCACCTCCTCTACGCCTTCTCCAAGCTGGTGCACGAGGGACGCATGGCCCCCATCGACATCGTGGTCGACTCGCCGCTCGCCACGCGCGCCACGCGCATCGTGCTCGAACATCCCGAGTGCTTCGACGCCGAGGCGTTGGAGCAGTGGCGCCGGTACCAGAAGGACAGCGCCTTCCGCGGCCGCGTGCGCTTCGTCGAGTCGGTCGAGGAGAGCAAGGCCCTCAACCGCGACTCGCGGCCCGTCGTGGTGCTGTCCGCCTCGGGCATGATGGAGTCTGGCCGCGTGCTGCACCACCTCCTGTGGAACCTCGAGAAGGAGGAGACCGAGGTGCTGGTCGTCGGCTTCCAGGCGCGCGGCACGCTCGGGCGGCGGCTCGTCGACGGCGAGCGCGAGGTGCGCGTGCTCGGCCGGCAGGTCGAGGTGGCGGCGCGCATCACGACGATGCTGGGCTTCTCGGCCCACGCCGACCGGCAGGGACTGCTCGACGCGCTCCTGCCGCACGCGGCCGAGGCCAGGCAGCTGTACCTGGTGCACGGCGAGGCGCCCGAACGCGACTCGCTCGCGGAGGCTTGCGAGGCCGGCGGGTTCAAGCACGTGCTGAGGCCGCAGGACTCGTCGCCGTTCCGGGCCTGAGGCGCGCGCGGGATCGGGGCGCGAGCGGCGCTTTTTTTGCGCTCGAGGCCCCTTCGCCGGGGCACCTCGGCGGGGTACAAGATGGCGAGGCGCGCCATGGAGCAAGGAGTCGAGGACACGCTGTACGAAGCGCGCGTCGCGTTGGACGACCTGCGCGACGCGTGGTCGCTGCTCGATCCCGAGGAGCGCATCGAGGCGTTCCAGAGCCTGAAGACCGGCGAGGCCGAGGAGTTCTTCCTCGGCCTGTCGAGCAGCGACCAGGCGCAGATCCTGGCTGGACTGCCGCAGCTGCAGCGCCAGCTGTGGACGCGCTCGCTCGCGCCCGACGACCTGGCCGACCTCGTGCAGGCGATGCCCGAGGACCAGCGCGCCGGACTCGTGGCGCTGCTCGACGAGCCGACGCGGCGCGAGCTCGTGGCGCTGCTCGCCTACGCGGAGGACGAGGCGGGCGGCCTGATGAACACGCGCTACGGGCGGCTGCGCCCGGAGATGAGCGTCGACGAGGCCATCACCTACCTGCGCAAGCAGACGCCCGAGCGCGTCGAGAGCATCTACTACGCCTACGTGCTCGACCAGCAGTCGCACCTCCTCGGCGTGGTCTCGTTCCGCCAGCTGATCATGGCGAAAGGCAGCGCCAAGGTGTCGGAGGTCATGACCACCGACCTCGTCACCGTGCCCGACGAGATGGACCAGGAGGCGGTGTCGCGCCTCTTCGCGCAGCACAGCTTCCTCTCGCTGCCCGTGCTCGACGCGCAGGGCCGCATGAAGGGCGTCGTCACGGCCGACGACATCGTCGACGTCGTTCGCGAAGAGGCCACGGAGGACATCCAGAAGATCGGCGGCACCACCGCGCTCGAGGCTCCCTACCTCGAAGTGCGCTTCGTCGACATGATCAAGGCGCGCGCGGTGTGGCTCGTGGTCCTGTTCATCGGCTCGATGCTGACGATCAGCGCCATCCGCTCGTTCGAGGGCGAACTGGCGCGCGCCTCCGTGCTGACGGCGTTCATCGCCATGATCATCAGCTCCGGCGGCAACTGCGGCAGCCAGGCTTCGACGCTGGTCATCCGCGCCATGGCGCTGGGCGAGCTCAAGATGCGCGACTGGTGGCGCGTTTTCCTGCGCGAAGCCAGCGCCGGACTGGTGCTCGGGGGCATCCTCGCCCTGCTCGGGCTCCTGCGGGTCGTCGTCTGGCACCACTCGTTCTCCGACGACCAGGGCGCCCCCTACTACGGGGACCACTACCTGCTGATCGGCCTGACGGTCGCCGGAGCGGTCGTGGGCGTCGCGCTGTGGGGCACCCTCGTGGGCGCGCTGCTGCCGTTCGTGCTGAAGCGCCTGGGGTTCGACCCGGCGAGCGCGTCGGCGCCGCTGGTCGCGACGTTGTCGGACGTGACGGGGATCTTGATCTTCTTCACGGTGGCGAGCACTGTGTTGAGCGGGACGCTGCTCTGACGATGCTGGTCCCGTTGATTGTGCGCGCCTAGGGCGATGGCGCGGCCCGGGAGGCCTCGGCCGATGCGACGCACGCAACTCCCGCGCGGGCGCAAAGGCGTCCCATCCAGCCCGCTTGGACCTGGCAGCGGCCTCGGTCCGCTGCCGGCGCTGCTTGGCGCGGGCATGCGCCGCGGCGCGGCGCGGAACAGGCCGTGATTGGCCGCGATGGCGTTCGCAGTGGATGTCGAGGGGTGGCTTGGACCGAAGGCGCCACGATCGGCATGCAACGCCCACCGTCGCGTCGAGGCCGCGCCGAGCGCGGCTCCGAGATCGGCTGGCAGGACTCTCGGGAGGCCGCCACGGCCTCGGAACGCCCCACAGAGGCCGGGGACCAGTCCTCGGCCTGGGCTCCAGCTGGACCCCTTCGATGAACTAGACGCCCGGCGGACGCCCGCAGGCAGCAGGCAAGGCGCGCATTCGGCGTCCATGGCCGCGCAGGTTGCGCACAACGACCGGGACCAGCATCGAGACTACCTGCCGCAAACCGCCCTGATCGCCGCCCTCTCCGCCTCCTCGTCCTCCACCGCCACCTCCCGCACCGTCCGCTCCCCCGCCCCCGGATCGACCGGCACGCGCCACGCCACGAACCCCGCGTACGCCGGGTCGGCGTCCAACCTGCGCGCCAACCGCTCGAAGTCGCTCCACTGCCTGGCCTGCCAGCCCGGTGCGGCGCGTTCGAACCCGACTCGGGTCAGCCACAGGGGCTTGCCGGCGGCTCGCGCGGCGGCGAGGGCTTGTTCGACTTGCCAGATGGCGTCGCTCTCGATGAAGGCGCGGGCGGTCTGGTCGCGGCCTTCGGGGCGCGTGTCGAGGTCGGGGAACAGGGCGTAGGAGACGCGGTCGAGGTCCTGCCAGAACCCGATCGAGGCGACTTCGCGCGGATCGCCGGCGGTGTAGGTCAAGAGGCCACCGTAGGCGGCGCGGGCGCGCGCCACGACGCGGCGCCAGCCCTCGGTCTTCCAGCGCGGCTCGTCGGCGGGCGCGGAGGGGCTCGAGGGCGCTTGCATCGTGATCTGCGGCGTCGCGTTGGCGATGGAGAGCGAGTTGGCGCCGGACAACTGGGCGAGCAGGGCCGCGTGCTCGACCAGCACGGCGATGCCGTCGTACACCTCGGCCCAGCTCTCGGGGTCGCGCGCGGCGGTGGCGCCGATCAACGGTCCGGAGTCCGTCGCCACGAGCGTCAGGTCGAAGTGCACGCCCATGCCGCGCGCGCGCGCCGCGAGCGACGCGGCCCAGGCGGACAGGTCGCCCTCGACGCAACCCAGATCGAGATCGGCGCGACGGCCGCCCTCGGGACCCGTCGCCGGCCGCAGCGCCAAGGTCAGCGGGATGGAGACGGTCGAGATGCCGGCGCCGCGCAGTTCGTCGAGGCGCGCGAGCCAGGCTTGGGATCCCGGCATGCGTCCGGCGTCGCGCGGCGAGTGGGCCAGGGCCGCGCCGAAGCGCAGCAGCGCCGGCTCGATGCGCAGCGGCGCTTCGAGGTAGGGCAGCAAGTGCGCCTGCGCGCCGGCGCGCGCCGCGATCCAGCGGCGCCATTCGGACTCGAGCGCCGCGTCGGAGGGGTCGAGGCGCGACTCGCCGCGCCAGTGCCGCACCAGCTCGAAGTCGCCTCGCTTCTCGCGCAGGAAGCGCAGGAGCAGCGCGCGCAGCGGGGCCACGAGGTGGCGCGAGCGCTTGCGCGACGCGTGCTCGTCGACGAGCGGCGCGAACGCGGGCCGGGGCTCGAGGCGCAGCAGGCGCGCGGCCCAGCGCTCGAGCGGTTCGCCATGCCAGAGGTCGGCCGCGTCGATGGCGGCTGCTTCGCCGATCCACTCGACCCGCGGCGCGCCCAGGACCTGGCGCAGGGCGACGGACGCCACGGCCGCGCCGCCATCGTCGAGCACGCCGGAGACGAGGCACATGGCGTGGTTGGACGCCGGGGAGACGAAGCCCGGACCTTGGCGCTCGCCCGCGCGCAGCAGGTCCTCGCAGCGCGTCGTGAGGTCCACGAGCACCGGCGGCATCTCGGCGATGCCGCACCACTCCATCGCGCGGCGGCGCGCGGCGGCCATGCGGAAGGCCGACTGTTCGAGCTCGCCGGGACGGAACTCGCCGCCCGCGCGCGCGTTCTCGAGCCCGGCGTACGCGCCCAGCGGCTCGAGCTTGCCCGTGCCGTAGTAGCGCTCCAGCGAAGCGCGCACGATGCGCTCCGGGTCGACGCGGCCATCGGGCGACAGCGGCGCCTGCAGCGCGATGCCGTCCTGCCGCCAGATGGAGAGGAACGGCTTGCGCGCCGCGACATGGTCCTGCTCGCGCCACGCCACGGCCTCGGGATGGTTGCCGTGCAGCACGGCGACGAGGCGACGCTCGTCGCGCGGATCGGCGAGCGTCGCGGCGAGCACGTCCTCCTTCAGGCCGAACTCGCGGCCTTGCCAACGGAAGAGCGGACCGGCCGGTCCTTCCGACACCTCGACGCCGAGGCGCCGCAGGAGCTCGACGCGCACCTCGCCCTCGGCGAGCTCGGGCTCCGCGCCCATCGATGGCGCCGGCTGCCGCGAGCAGGCCGGGGCGAAGAGCGCCAGGCAAGCCGCCAGCGCGAAGGAGGCGGCGCGCGGGCTCCGCGCGGCGCGGCCGGCCAAGGGCGCGATCGGCCTCATGCGACGCGGCCTGGCCCGCAGGCGGGACGCGCGAGACGTGCGGCGTGGGCGGACATGGGTGGCGAGAAGCTCCGCGGGCTATACTAGGGACGGCAGATGCGGCTGCAAGGGCCGCGCGTCTCGTCCGACATGCTCGCCCTGATCCTGTGCCTCGCCGCCTGCGCGTGCCTCGGCTTCGCCTGGGGCCCCGGGCACCACCTCGAGTACGCCCAGCGCATCCACCGCCGCCGCAAGGAGTGGCTGCCCCGCGCCACGGCCAAGCTGATCGAGGAGGAGCGCGACGCGTTCGAGTACGGCTCGATCGCCGCCGACATCATCAACTTCAAGGGCTACGGCGGGGCGTACAGCCACTGCCACCGCTGGTCGATCGTCGAGGACATGCGCCAACTGGCCTCGACGCCGCGCGAGGAGAGCTTCGTCTGCGGGTATCTCGCGCACTTGGCGGCGGACACGATCGCGCACAACCACTTCGTCCCCTACCACCTCGCGCGCTACGCCCGCACGCAGGGACTCGGCCACCTGTACTGGGAGATGAACGCCGACCGCCACATCGCTCCCGAACGCTGGGCGACGATCACGCGCCTCAAGGACAACGCGGCGCTCGTCGAGCGCGACGAGCTCGGCAACCGCACCGTGCCGAAGAAGGCGCTGTCGATGGGCGCGAACAAGCTGATCTTCAACCACGTGCTGCTCGTGTCGGAGCGCGATCGGTGGCGGCGCGGCATGGAGCAGATCCACCCCATCGGCAGCGTGCGCCTGCAGAAGGGCTTCCTCGGCCTGTTCCAGCGCGCCGCCGTCGAGCGCGTGCGGCTCGCCCTGCAGCGCGACGGCCTCGCGGCCATCTCGGTGGTCGACGCCAACGGCAAGGAGGCGCAGAAGAAGGCCATGGCGGCGCGCAAGGGCCTGCTCGCGCGCTTCCTGCCCAGCTCGCTCAAGCGCGACGAGTCCGAGGCGCTGGCCCTGCCGTTCCTCTCCGGCATGGAGTCGCCGCCGGCGCGCGCGCGCTGAACCGGCGCG
>JBEBCR010000348.1:0-3044 GCA_041157565.1 Planctomycetota bacterium
GGTTGCCGGCGACGATCACCTTGTGGCGATGCGGCAGCGACCGGAGCCACGCCGCCTCGCCTTCCAGCTCCTCCAGCGATCCGTGCCCGGTGAGGTCGCCCGCGTGCACGAGGATGTCGCCGGCGGGGATGGGCACGTTCCTGCAACGCAGGTGCGTGTCGGAGATGCAGACGACGCGGATGGGGGACACGTTGCAAGGCTACCTCGGCGCGATGCATCCGGACATCGGGCCGGCGGAGGTTGGGTGCATCGACCTGTTGCCCCTTGGTGAATCCGCGGGAATTTTCGGTGAGGTTCGGCAGCCAAGGACGCTTTCGATGCACGCGAGCACCGTCGAGGACCGGTCCCATGCGGGCGCGACCCGACCGAACGCAGCACCACTCAACATGATCCACATGCAAGATCGCTCCCGTCCGGACATCATCCGCTCCTCGCCCACGCGAACTTCGATCGGCATCCTCGCCCGATGGCTGCTGTCCTTGGCCTGCCTGCTTGCGGGCGGGGCGCCCGCGGCCTTGGCCCAGCAGGGGCTCGCCTTCTCCAACTACATCAAGTCGGCCAACCCGGATCCCCACGACGCGTTCGGCTCGCGGGTCGTCGTCTCCGGCGACCTGCTCGCCATCGGAGCCTACGGCGAGGACGGTGGAACGGCCACGCACCTGCCCGACGACGATTCGCGCGTCGACTCGGGCGCGGTCTACATCTACCGGCGCCAAGGCTACAGCTGGGTCTTCGAGGCCTACATCAAGGCGCCCAACGCCAGCCCCGGCGACCTGTTCGGGTGGAGCCTCGACCTCGAGGGCGACACGCTCGTGGTCGGCGCGCACATGGAGGATGGGTCCACGACGAGCGTCCTCGGCGCCTACAACAACGACACCACCGACGCGGGCGCCGTCTACGTCTACAACCGGCGGATCGTCGAGGGCTTGCCGCGGTGGGACCTGATCGACTACCTCAAGCCCGCCAATGCCGGGGTCGAGGATTGGTTCAGCTTCTCGCTGGATCTGCAGGGCGACATCCTCGTCGTGGCTGCGCACCACGAGGACAGCGGCATCGGCGGCGTCGACACGCCCGGCGCGATGTTCGACAACAGTCGCCCCTCTTCGGGAGCCGTCTACACGTACGCGCGCAACACCAGCGGCATCGGCCACGCGTGGAACCAGATCGGCTTCATGAAGGCGCCCATCCCGGACGACGCCGACTTCTTCGGCTTCGATCTGTGCCTCTCCGGCGAGCGCCTCGTGGTAGGCGCTCCAGGCGAGTCGAGCCTCCTCGGCAGCGGTGACGACAACTCCGTCCACTGGAGCGGCGCCGCCTTCGTCTACCAGAGGAACACGACCGGCGTCGGCCCGGACTGGTGGCTGGAGGAATGCGTCAAGGCGTCGAACGCCGGCGTGGATGACTTCTTCGGCTGGTCCGTCTCCATCGACGGGGACATGCTCGCCGTCGGCGCCATCAACGAAGATGGGGGCGGCACGGGCCTCAACCCGAACCAGAACAGCGAATCCGCCTCCAACTCGGGAGCAGTCTATGTCTATCGTCGCGAGCTCGGCATGGGCGGCTTGTTCCCGTACTGGGGCCAGATCGCCTACTTGAAGGCGAGCAACACCGATCCGGTCGACATCTACGGCAACCAGGTCGACCTGTCGGACGGCAAGCTGCTGGTGGCGGCCGAGTTCGAGGACTCCATCACCCCGAACCTCGTCGGCACGTCGCAGGGCAACAACTCGGCCCCGGAAGCGGGGGCCGCCTACCTCTACGACATCCAGGCCGGTTTCCAGCAGATCGCCTACATCAAGGCGCCCAACGCGAGGACTCGCGCCACCTTCGGCCACCAGTGCTGGTTCCGCGACGGCGAACTCCTGATCGGTTCGCGCCACGAGAGCAACATCGCGAGCAGTGGCGTCAATGGTTCGATGCACGGGTTCTCGGCCGAGGCCGTGGGAGCCGTCTACCACTATCGCCTCTCGGCTCCCGACTGCGACCGTGACGGCTACGACGACCGGTACGAACTCGAAGAGGGCTTCGCCGGCGCCGTGGACTGCGATGTCGACGGAATCCTCGATGCATGCGAGTTCAACGCGGGCACGATCGACTGCAACCTCAACGGTCGACTCGACAACTGCGACGTCCAGGCCGGCGCCTTGGACTGCAACCTGAACGCCGTGCCCGACGACTGCGACATCGCCATGGGGACCGTGCCCGATTCGGACCTGAATGGCGTCCCGGATGGTTGCCAGTTCGGAGGCGTGGCGCATTGCTTCGGCGACGCGTCTGGTTGGACCTGCCCCTGCGGCAACCAAGGCGCGGCGTTCCGCGGCTGCGCGAACTCCCACAACCCGGCCGGCGCGCGCCTGGAAGCCACGGGCGTGCCCAGCGTCTCGGCCGACAGCCTCGTCCTGAGCGCGTCGGGCATGCCGACCAACTCCGTCGTCGCCATCATGCAGGGTGGGTCGGCCTTGGCGCCCGTGCACTTCGCGGATGGCCTCAACTGCCTCTCGGGCCAGGTGCGGACCGTCGCGCGCCGGACGGCGCTGGCCGGCGCGGTGCAGGTGGGTTCCATCCACTCGGCGGGCCTGATCCCGGCCCAGGGTGGCGTCCAGCGCCACTACCAAGCCTGGTATGGGGATCGCGCCTTCGGCTACTGCACGGGCGGAAGGACGAACACGACCAACGCGATGAGCATCATGTGGATGCCCTGACACGGCGTGGTCTTGTCAACTTGGCTTGACAAGGCCGCCCAGCCGTCGATCGGACATGGATTCGAGCGGCCTGGCGATCACGGAGGATCGTCCAGGTCCGGTCCTCCGGATGTCCCTCCATCCGCTCGAACAAGTCGACGCGAGCGGCGATCAATCCTCGCGACGATCCGGCGCCTGCCCATGGTGTACCATCGTCGGCGCATCGACTGGCCGGTGCACGACCATGGAACCCACGCCCCGTCGCCGCCACGTCGAGCAGGCCGGCTGCGTTCCGCTCCTGCGCGGCGACGATGGTTGGCGCGTCGTGCTCGTCACGTCGACCACCACGGGCTCGTGGAGCAT
>JBEBCR010000349.1:0-3277 GCA_041157565.1 Planctomycetota bacterium
GCGGCGCGGCAGGATCCCGCTCCCGCGCCCGCGGCGGCGCCCGCCGGCCACAAGGTGCCGGGCAAGGTGCTCTACGACGGCCCGAAGCCCGAGACGAAGCCCTTGTCGGTGACCGCCGAGCAGTCGAAGGGCTGCTGCGCCGACGGAACGAGCGTCGACGGATCCGACCCTTCGCTCGTCGTCGACGAGAAGAACGGCTTGAAGAACGCGGTCGTGGAGATCGACGTCAAGGACGCCAAGGTCGTCGTGCCCAAGGAGCCGATCGTCGTCGACCAGAGGAAGTGCGTGTTCGAACCGCACGTCGTCGTCGTGCCGGCGGGCGCCACGGTGCGCTTCCTCAACAGCGACGGCGTCGCCCACAACGTGCGCGCCCAGTCGCTGAAGAACGACTCGTTCAACAAGACCATGGCGCCCGGCGGCAAGGACGAGGTCGTCTTCGCCAACGCCGACAAGGTCAAGATCAACTGCGACTACCACCCGTGGATGAGCAACTGGGTGTACGTCACCGACAAGCCGTTCCACGCCCTGACGGCGGCGGACGGCAGCTTCTCCGTCGACGGCGTGCCGCCGGGGACGTGGAAGGTCAGGGTCTGGCACGAGACCTTGGGCCGCGGCGAGGGCGAGGTCGTGGTGGGCGCGGACGGCAAGGTCTCGGCGCTCGAGCTCAAGCTGGCGCCGAAGAAGAAGAAGGCCTGAGCGCGGCGGGTCGCGATCCGCGGCCCTCAGCCGGCTTCGCCCTGCTCGCGGAAGCGCTGCACCGACTCGCCCACGGCGAGCAGGGCCTCGTCCGGACGCCAGTGGTGCAGCGTGCGCGCGGTGGCGACCAGGAGTTCGCGGTCGAGGTGCGCGTACTTGCGCTCCTCTTCGGCCAAGCCCTCCGCGCGCAGCGCGATCGAGCGCTCGACCACGGCGAGGATCTCCTCGCGGGACGGCCCTTGCAGTTCGAGGGACTTGGCCACCGCCGGCGCGAGGTGCGCGGCGTAGGCGGTCGGCAGGCCGTGCTTGGCGCACAGGGCCGCCAGCAGTTCATGGGCGTCCATGGGGAGGAGGGGCGGGGGGACTCGCGCCGCGCGCATCGCGGCACAAGGGAAGACTAGCTTGAGGGCTCGACGCTGCCGCGAGATTCCGCGGGATCTCGCGCGCCCCGGAACGAGATTTCGCCGCTAGATCTCCACCGATCCCCGCGCCTCGTGGACGAAGGCGGAAAGCTCTTCCACGTCGCGCACCTGGAGGCCCAGCGCGCGCAGCGCGTCGCGGTCGAACACCGCCAGGGCGGCCTCGCTTCCACCCCGCTCGAAGGCGTGCACGAACTGGTTGCAGCGTTCGACGAGCAAGGCCGCGGGCTCGGCTTGCGTGCGCTCGCGCGGGGCGTGGTGCAGGAGGATCGCGCCGCACACCTGCGCCGGCAGGCTCCAGCGCGTCGCCACGACGTGCCCGACCTCGGCGTGGTCGAAGCCGAGCGCCTCGCGCTCCACGACGACCAGTTCGACCTGGCGCTCCTGGGCCGCGGCGACGAGTTCGAGATAGCGCTCGCGCAGGTTGTCGAGCAGCACGACCTTGCCGAGGTCGTGCAGCAGTCCGCAGGCGTGCAGCTCGTCCGGAGCGAGGCCGACGGGGCCGCGCGCGCGGCGTCCGGCGAACTGGCTGGCCTGCGCGCACAGGACCGAGTGGCGCCACAGCGCGTCGAGGTCGAACGGACCGCCGGCGAGGTGGTCGAACTGCTTGATGACGGAGGCCTGGGTGACGACGCCGCGCAGCACGCGCACTCCGAGCACGGAGGCCGCGTGCCGCGTCGAGACGACCTTCTCGCGCAGGCCGTAGAAGCTCGAGTTGGCGATCTTCAGGACCTTCGCCGCCAGGGGCGCGTCCTCCTCGACGACCGCGGCGATCTCGCGCACGCCGGCGTCCGGCTGCTCGAGCAGCTTCTGCAGCCGCTGCACGACGCTCGGCAGCGTCGGGATGGTGAAGTTGCGCGAAAGGACGGGCGAGCCGGGTTGGATGGCCATGCGTGGTGCGCGGAGCCCGCGGGGCGGGTGGTGGTCCGCTGCGCCGTGATCGGGCGCCGCGCCGCGCGATCTTGAGGCCGCGTGGCGGCCTCCTAGGCGGGATGCCCCCTCCGCTCGCGGCGCCGCCCCGCGCGCGGGAAGGCCCGCGCCCCGCCCGGGCCGCGCGCTTCAAGCGCGTGGTCGAGGGCGTCCGATAGGAAGCCGTGGCGCGCGCCCCCGCGCGCCGAGACTCCAACTGGTCGAGGACGCCATCCCGGCGCACCCTCGGCGGGAAAGCCCTTCCATGCGCCCGACCACGGTCTTCCTGTCGTCCGCCCTGCTGGGATTCGCGCTGCAACCCCCGCGCGCCACCGTGGTCGACGCCGGCACCGCGCGCCGCATGGAGGTCGAGGACCTCGTGCAGGCCTGCGACATGGCCCTCGAGGCGCGAGTGCTGTCGAAGCGCGCGCGCCTCGACGCGCGCGGGCTGGTCGTCAGCGAGCACGTGCTCGAGGTGTCGCGCGCCTTCGTGGGCGCGGAACGCGGCCTCGTCACCGCTTCGCTGCCCGGTGGCGTGCTGCCGGACGGTTCGGGCATGGTCCTGCCTGGCATGCCGCGGCTGGAGCCGGGTCGCGAGTACATCCTGTTCCTGTCGCGTCCCGACGAGCACGGAATGCGCATGCCCGCGGGCCTCGCCCAGGGCGCGCTGCGCGTGGTGCGCGACGCGCGCGGAGGACGTCGAGTGGCGCGCGAACTCGAGGACCTCGCGCTGGTCGAGGACGGCGCGCTCGCGCCGGCCGAGCAGGGATCCGAACACGACTACGCGGCGTTCGTGGCGCGCATCGAGGCGGCCAAGAGCCTGCGCTCCGCCCGCGGAGGGGACGGCGAGTAGCCATGCGCGCCTCCATCCGCCGCAAGCTGCTCGTGGCGGCGACCCTCGGCCTGTGCGCCGGCGCGGTCGTGGGCCACCTGCGCCTGGTCCACACCGGAACCGGGACGGCGCTGCGCTGGTCCGACCCGTCGTCGGTGCGCTACGTCGTGTCCTCGCAAGGCAGCTTGGACATCGCCGACGACTCCGAGACGACGGCGGTGCGCCTCGCCGCGCGCGCCTGGAACGAGGTGCCCGGATCCAGCGCGCGCCTCGTCGAGACCACGTCCGCCGCGCAGCGCGCGCGCACCGATTGGCAGAGCGACGACCTGCACCTCGTGTGGTTCGACGAGACGGGCTCGTCGGGGTTCTTCTCCGGCGGCGGCGTGGTGGCGGTGACGCCGATCTGGTTCAACGGCTCGGG
>JBEBCR010000350.1:0-2617 GCA_041157565.1 Planctomycetota bacterium
GGCGGCCTGGCTCGCGGCGCACCTCGCCGCCTACGAGCGCGCCGCCGCGGCCGGGGCGCCCGCGGCGAGCTCGCGTGGCGAAGGCTGGTACGAGGAGCGCATGCGCACCTTCGCCGAGGAGCAGTGGGACGCGGCGCTCTCGCGCTCGACGCGCGCGCAGTTGGGCTTCGACTAGGCGCGCCGCGGCGCCCGCCCGCTACCATGCGCCCTCGCATGGCTTCCCGCACCCCTTGGCTCGCGCGCGCCGTCTTCTCCCTGTCGAGCTGCGCCTGCGTGGCGCTCGCCTCCTGCAACGCCGCGCCACATGGTGCGCGGCCCCTCGCCGGCGCCTCGGATTCGGTCGTGGCGCCCGAGGACCTGCCGGCGCGCGAGCGCGCGACGCTCGCGGCGTGGCGCAAGGGCGGCGCGGCGTGGGAGATCGAGCGCGAGTCCGTGCGCAAGGACCCGGCGCTGGCGCGCTTCCTCGTGCAGAACGCGGCGCGCGAGATGGTGGCGAGCTTCGAGCGTTCGCGCCTCGTGAACCAACCGGTGAAGGATGGTCCGTTCGAGCGCGCGCAAGCGGAGCTCGTGGCCTTGCCCGAACATTCGATCCCGCTGCTCGTGGAGTCGCTGCGCGTCAAGGACGGCGTGGTGGCCTTCCTCGCGGCGGACGTGCTCGAGCAGATCGGCGCGGCCGCGGTCGAACCCGTGCTCGCGCTGCGGGTGGACGAGCGCGCCGAGACGCGGCGGCGCGCCATCGAGCTCGTTGGACGCCTGCCGGCCCTGGGCGCGGGCGAGGGCGAGGGAGAGGTCCTCGCGCGCACCGGCGAGCTGGTCGCGTCGGATCCGGAGTGGATCGTGCGCGCGCAGGCGGCGCAGTCGCTGGCGCTGCGGGCCGCGCGCTGCGGCCAGACGGCGCACGCCGTGGGAGTGCTGTGCCGATCGCTGCGCGACGAGGATCCGGCCGTGGCCGTGGCCGCGGCGGAGGGCTTGGCCCACCTCGCCGAGCCGCGCAGCTTCGAGCGCTTGCTGGCGGCGCTCGAGGCGGCGCCCGCGCGCGGCGAGCCGCGCCTCGTGGCCGAGTTGGAACGCGCGCTGTGCGCCATCGCCGGAGACCAGCGCCGGCGCAGCCTCGCGGAATGGCGCGCCTTCTGGCAGGCCGAGGGCCGGCGGCTCCTCGACCAGTCCAAGAAGCCCGTCGGCGGCTCCTGAGGCGGCTCCTCCAAGCCGCGCTGGGGCGGGGACTTGGGCCGCGTGCCCGCGCGCGGCGCGCCGGGCATGGACACCCAAAGCCGCCCCGCGTACAACCTGATCCGCCCCGGTTGGAAGCGGGGCAGCTGGATCCACGATGTCGGAATGGAAGTTCAGACGGCGCAACGGCGCCTGCAGCGCGTGCAACTCGGCCTTCGAGGATGGCGCGCGGCACGCCTCCGTGCTGTCGATCTCCGACGACTCGCTGGCGCGCGAGGACTTGTGCCTCGTGTGCTGGCAGGGGCGTCCGCGCGAGGCCGCCGAGCGGGACTCGAACGACCTCGTCTACTGGTTCACGCGCCATCGCGCCGGCAAGCGCGGCCTGCAACTCGACCTGCCCACGCTGGAAGCGGTGTTCCTGCGGCTGGAGGGCCGCACCGAGCCCAAGTTGAGCGAGCTGCGCTACCTGCTGTGCCTCCTGCTCATGCGCAAGAAGCGCCTGAAGATCGACCGCATCCTGCGTGGCGAAGGCGAGCAGGGCGAGTCGATGCTCGTCCATCGGCCGCGCCGCAAGGAGTCGCTGCGCGTGTGGGTGTACGACTTCTCGCCCGAGCGCATGGAGGCGTTGAAGGGCGACCTGCTGGCGCTGTTCGAAGGCGCCGACGCCTCGCTCGTCGGGGACGCCTCGGACGCCGGTTCGGCCCAGGCGCCGGAGACGGAGTCCGAGGACGCCCCCGACGCGGAAGCCGTCGGCGCGCAAGCCTGAGCGCGCGCGCCGCGCCTCTCTTGGCGTGTTGGTGGCGGCTCCGTGGGGCCAAGTGGGGAAACCCACCGAATGGGCAGGGGGGAAGCCAAGTGGGGAGCTGGAACCTCCACATCAGCTCTGGAGGTGGCTCCCCACGACTTGCGCGACCGCTCGCGCGCCAGCCTCGCGGGTCGAGGGGCGCGGCTCGACATGGGTGCGCTGGCGCCGTGGCTGCGTGTCGGGTGGACCTTCGGCGCAAGTTCATGATTCGCAGTAGATTGCGGCGGCTGCCAGAGCCGCGATTGCGGTCTGCTCCCGCGTCCGAGGCCTAGGCGGGACGCGTCTTGTGCCGCGTCCGCTTCCGGACGCGAAGGTGCTTCGGCACGCTCCCGAGGGACGCGGACCCCTGTTTTTCAGGCACTCCAAGCAAAAAAAAGAAAAATTTTTGCGCGCCTAGGACCGCCAGGGCTGGTCGGCACGCAAGAGCCGCGAGCCACAATCCCTAGTGGTTGGGGGCGAGGAACGCAGCGATTCCTTGTTGCCGCGTCCCGGCGGTTGGTGTCTCCGACCCCAGTGCCCCTCGTCCCAATCCCAAGCCAAGGGCCTTTTCAGCGCGAAAGTGGCTTGCGGTGTCGCTTGGTGGGTGAGAAGAATACGCCCGTGTCGATCAGTGGGAACAAGTGGGAGTTGGGGTGCCGTACG
>JBEBCR010000351.1:0-4413 GCA_041157565.1 Planctomycetota bacterium
GTGACCTACGCCGATCCCGACATGGCGATGCCGCCCAAGGGCAAGCTGTCCGACGCGCAGATCGCCGACATCGCCGAGTGGATCAGGCGCGGCGCGCCCGATCCGCGCGGCACGGAGGCGGCGACGCCGCTGACCGACGGCGATCCGCTGGCTGGCGCGGACCACTGGGCCTTCCAGCCGCTGCCGCGCGAGGTGCCCGCGCCGACGCCGCGCACGCCCAACTGGGCGCGCGGACCGATCGACGCGTTCGTGCTGGCGCGGCTCGAGGCGGAGGGCCTCGCGCCGGCGCCGGAGGCCGATCGCCGCGCGCTCGTCCGCCGCGCCACGTTCGACCTTACGGGCCTGCCGCCGACGCCCGAGGAGGTCGAGGCCTTCGTGGCGGACACCGCGCCCGACGCGTGGGAGAAGGTCGTCGACCGGCTGCTCGCCTCGCCGCGCTTCGGCGAGCGCTGGGCGCGCCATTGGCTGGACCTCGCGCGCTACGCCGACTCGAACGGACTGGACGAGAACCTCGCCATGGCGCATGCGTGGCGCTGGCGCGACTGGGTCGTCGACGCGTTCAACCGCGACGAGCCCTACGACCTGTTCCTGACCAAGCAGTTGGCGGGGGACCTCCTGCCGCCGACCTCGGACGAGGCCGAGCACGCCGATCGGCGCGTGGCCACCGGCTTCCTCGTGCTCGGCCCCAAGATGCTCGCCGAGCAGGACAAGCCCAAGCTCCTGATCGACGTCGTCGACGAGCAGCTCGACATCGCCACGCGCACGTTCATGGGCCTGACGGTGTCCTGCGCGCGCTGCCACGACCACAAGTTCGATCCGGTGCCGACGAGCGACTACTACGCGCTGGCCGGCATCTTCAAGAGCACGAGGACGATGGCCAACACGGACTTCGTCTCGCGCTGGAACGAGGTCGAGCTGGCCCTGCCGGAGCGCGTCGCCGCGCGCGACGAGCACAGGAAGCGCGTCGAGGAGGCCAGGCGCGCCGTCGAGGCGGCGACGGAGGCCGCGCAGGACGAGCTCGCGCGGCGCGTGGTGCGCGAGTCGGCGCGCCACATCCTCGCCGCCGCCGAGCGCATCGACTCGGTGCGGCTCGTCGAGGCCGAGTCCTTCGCGCGCGGCACCTTGATCGTCGACACGACCATGTGGGGTTCGGCGGAGTCGCCCATCGTGCGCACCGGCAAGGGCGGGCCGCAGCACGTCGAGTACGACGTCGACTCGCCCGTGGCGCGCCGCGTCGCTCTCGAGGTGCGCTACGCCGCCGCCGAGGAGCGGCCGATGTCCGTGCTGGTCAACGGCGCGAAGGTGGCGGAGGACGCGCTCAAGGCCACGACCGGCTCGTGGCACCTCGACGGACAGCGTTGGACGCGCGTGGCCGAGGTCGAGCTGGTCGCCGGAGCCAACGTCGTGCGCTTCGAGCGCGCCGGCGAGTCGGTGCCGCACATCGACGCCTGGGCGTTGTCCGAGCTCGCTCCCGCGCCCATCGAGGACGGGCTGGTGCCCGAAGTCGTGCAGGCGCTGGCGCTGCGCCTGTCCAAGGCCACGGCGGCCGAGGATCCGCTGCTCCACCTCGTGGCCGCGCACGCGCGCCTGCCGCGCGACGACTTCGAGCGCCAGGCGGCGCGCCTCGCCGCGGAGTCGCGCGCCATGGACGAGCCGCGCCTCGTGGCCGCGCTGCTCGACGGCCTGCCGCCGACGAGCCTGCGCGAGTTCGCCGGGCGCGTGCAGACGCTCCTCGCCACCGTCGACGCGCGCTGGCGCGCGGAGAAGGCGGCCAAGCCCGACCTCGACAAGCTCGCCGACGCGGAGTTCGAGCGCGTGCGGCTGCTCCTGCACGGCGCGGGAGGTCCGCTGCGGCTCGCGGGGGAGGCGGCCGCGCGCCACCACGAGCCGGCCCTGGCCGCGAGGCTCGAACAGGCCCGCGCCGACCAGGCGGAGCTCGAGGCCGCCAAGCCGGCGCCCATCCACGTCGCGCTCGGCGTGGCCGAAGGCAAGGCCGAGGACCTGCCGGTCCACATCCGCGGCTCGCACCTGAACCTCGCCAAGGAGCCGGTGGCGCGCGGCTACTTGTCCGTGGTCGTCGACGACGTGCCGGGGCCCGCCATCGAGTCCGGCAGCGGACGCCTGGAGTTGGCGCGCTGGTTGACGCATCCCGACCACCCGCTCACGGCGCGCGTGATGGCGAACCGCGTGTGGCAGCACCTGTTCGGCGTCGGGCTGGTCTCCACGCCGAGCAACTTCGGACTGCGCGGCGATCGGCCCTCGCATCCAGAGCTGCTCGACTGGCTGGCGCGGGACTACGTCGAGGGCGGCTGGTCGACGAAGGGCCTGATCCGCCGCATCATGCTCGGGGCGAGCTACCGCATGTCGACGCAGTTCGACGCGCTCGCCATGGAGAAGGACCCGGCGAACCGCCTCCTGTGGCGCCAGAACCGCCGCCGCCTCGAGGTCGAGCCGCTGCGCGATTCGGTGCTGCACTTGTCGGGGGCCTTGGACGAGACGCGCGGCGGCACGTTGCTGGGCTCGGGCAACGGCGACTACGTGACCAACGACCAGTCGGGCAACGCGGCCAACTACGGCGTCAAGCGTCGTTCGCTGTACCTGCCGGTCATCCGCAACGCGATGTACGAGATGTTCGGCACGTTCGACTACAACGATCCGAGCATGCACATCGACGCGCGTCCTTCGACCACGGACGCCAGCCAGTCGCTCCTGATGATGAACTCGCCGCTCCTCGTCGAGGGGGGCGAGCTGCTCGCCAAGCGGGTGATCGCGGCGGCGCCCGACGACGAGGCGCGCGCGACGCTCTTGTGGCGCATGGTGTACGCGCGCGCTCCGTCCGCCGACGAGCTGCGCGGGGCGCTGGCGCACGTCGAGCGCGTGGCCGCGCTGCGCGCTCCGTCCGCCGACGGCGCGGCCGCCGCGCTCTCGGGCTGGCGCAACCTGTCGCAGGCGCTGCTCGCCTCCAACGAATTCATGCACCTCGACTGAAGGCCAGCGCATGGACCAGCGTACGCACGACATGGGATCCCACGGGCCGACGCCCTCGCGCCGCAAGCTGCTCCTGGCGGGCGGCACGGGCTTCGGGCTATTGGCCTTCGCGGGCATCGCCAGCGGCGCGGGCCTCGTCGCGCGCCGCGCCGACGCGGCCAATCCATTGGCTCCGCGCGCCGGCCACTTCGCGCCGCGCGCCAAGCGCGTCGTCTTCCTGTTCATGCACGGCGGCCCGTCGCAGATCGACACCTTCGACCACAAGCCGCTGCTCGAGCGCGACCACGACAAGCCGCTGCCCTTCGCCAAGCCCCGCATCCAGTTCGCCCAGACCGGCAACCTGATGAAGTCGCCGTGGAAGTTCGCGCAGCACGGCGAGAGCGGGTTGTGGGCCTCGGAGCTGTTCCCCGAGGTCGCCAAGCAGATCGACAAGCTGTGCATCGTCAAGTCGCTGCACGGCACCAACGAAGCCCACGGCGGCGCGCTGCTCGCGCTGCACACGGGATCGGACACCTTCGTGCGCCCGAGCATGGGCTCGTGGATCGTCTACGGGCTCGGGACCGAGAACCAGAACCTGCCGGGCTTCGTCACGATCTGCCCGACGCTCGGACATGGCGGCGTCAACAACTGGTCGAGCGCGTTCCTGCCGGGCGTGTACCAGGGCACGCCGATCGGCAACGCCAGCGTGCCGGCCAAGGACGCGGCCATCCGCCACCTCGCCAACAAGCACTGGACCGACGCCGAGCAGCGCGCGCAGCTCGACTACCTGGCGTCGCTCAACAAGGACCACCTCGAGGCGCGGGTCGCCGACGCGGCGCTCGAGGCGCGCATCCAGAGCTACGAGCTCGCCTACCGCATGCAGTCCGAGGCGGCCGGGGTGCTGTCGATCGAGGACGAGTCGGCGGCGACCAAGGCCTTGTACGGCATCGACGACAAGACCACCGAGAACTTCGGCCGGCAATGCCTGATGGCGCGGCGCCTGTGCGAAGCGGGGGTGCGCTTCGTGCAGGTCACCCACAGCTACAAGTGGGACCAGCACGGCAACCTCAAGAACGACCACGAGAAGAACGCGCGCGAGGTCGACAAGCCCATCGCGGGCCTGCTGCGCGACCTCGAGGCGCGCGGGCTGCTCGACGACACGCTGGTGCTGTGGGGCGGCGAGTTCGGCCGCACGCCTACGGCGCAAGGCGACGGTCGCGACCACAACCCGCACGGCTTCACCATGTGGATGGCCGGCGGCGGCATGAAGCGCGGCTTCTCCTTCGGCGAGACGGACGACTACGGCTTCTACGCGACCAAGGACAAGGTCCACATCCACGACCTGCACGCGACGATGCTCGCCGCGCTCGGCATCGACCACGAGAAGCTCACCTACCGCTGGGCCGGACGCGACTTCCGCCTCACCGACGTGCACGGACGGGTGGT
>JBEBCR010000352.1:0-12735 GCA_041157565.1 Planctomycetota bacterium
ATCGTTCGGTCATGGTTGCGAAGCCCAAGCTGGGCCGCTGGGCAATCCGCAGTCTCCAAGAACCGCAGGTGGCGGGGCAAGGCAATCCGCGCGTCCTTCGGACGCAAGTTGGCGCGGGACCCACGATCGCCAGCGGTGGATGCCCGCCGCCAGCAAGCCCCCCCGCCCGGGCGTCGACGAGCGTGGCGCAAGGAACCTAGGGCGCTTCGGACAGGTCCTTGGCCCCGTTCTGGGGTGACGAGGGACAGCCGGTTCGCGCCCCAACGGCCGCCGCTTAGGCGGCCGTCGAGGTGGGCTGACCGCAATTCGCCCTGCAAGGGTCCGGCCAGATGACGCCAAAGCCCCAAAGGACCGTCACTTCAGCTTCTATTCCAGACTCTAGAAAAATCAGTCTAGGAAATTGAATTTCGTCCGTCCCGCCCAATTTTTGCCGACTAATCTCCGAATGTCCGTGTCCGGTTGCCAGCGCAACTGGACATCAACTTCCCATCAACTCCCCCGTCCCCATGCGCTACCTGCGATTCCTGCCTCTGGTGGGCGCAGCCTCCGGTGTGTTGACCGGCGTGCTGTACCTGAACCACAACCAAGCCACGGCCGTGGAGGTGATCCCGGCCCTCATCCCCATGCCCCTCAACCTCGTCGCCGAGGCCAGGGGCACCTTCATCGAGGGGCCGCTGATGGACTACGACTTGGTCGCCCGCGTGATCGTCGTCAACGGCACGCAGGTGCAGGTTCCGTCCACGGTCCTGATCGACACGACCGGCGATGGCGTGGGCGACATCACCCTGGCGCAGCTCGTCAATCCGGCCTTGTGCACCCCCATCGGCGGCACGGTGCACGCCACGGCCAACCTGCAGTCGACGCAGAGCGGCCACGCGCAGTTCATCGCCGACACGCTGTACTTCGAGTTCGGCGAACGCGTCGTGGTCGGCCCGCTCGTGGCCGTCGACGCGGCCAACGACATGTTCCAGGTCGGCGGCCACCAGATCCGCATGAGCGCGGACCCGCGCCTCAGCCCGATCCTCGCCGATCTGGGCGGCCATCCGATCACGGTGGCCGACCTCGTCGGCTTCGAAGGCTCGCTCGTCTCGGCCGAAGGCTACGTGGACGAGGGCGTCTTCTACGGCAAGTTCGTCGAGACGCAAGCGCTCGTCCCCGGCGCCAACGTCGACGGCGTCGGCGTCGAGCGCGCCTTGTGGGACGCCGCGAAGCGCCAGATCGACGTGCGCGGCACGATCACGGCCCACCCGACCACCGGCCAACTGGCGCCCACCGTGCAGATCGACCTGTCGTGCGATGGACTCGGCCTCGTGACCGCGAACGTGGTGCCGGGCGTCGTCCCGACCCAGGGCGACTTCGTCTGGCGCTCGGCCGAAGGCCAAGTCCCCGTCAACCCCGGTTCGTTGTGCGTGCGCTCGGCCAATGGCGGAGCCACGCAACGCGGAGTCGACGTCAAGTGACCCGCGTCGCCGCGCGACCAGGATTGGTCGCGCGGGGAGTCGCGACACGCATCCATCCAACCAGGCAGGCCGACGGCCAGCGAGCCGCGCCCGGCCACCCATCCAAGCCCATCGCCATGAAGAACCTTCGCATCGCTTCCCTGACCGGCGCCGCCGCGCTCGCGGCCTTCTCCTCCATCCAGATCCTGCCCGCTCCGGCCGGCGCCGTGGCGCCCATCGACGGCTTTCCCCTGCCCCCGTTGTGGCCCGGCGCCGACGCGCTCAGCCTCGAGGGCGGCGTGCTCGCCATCGACGTGGCTGCGCGCACCATCAACGTCGACGGCAGCGTGGTCCACATCCCGGCCACCCTGCGCATCGACACCGACGGCGACGGGGTCGGGGACATCACCTTCGAGCAACTGACCGCCTCGAACCTGCGCAGCGCCGTCGGCGGCTACATGGCCGTCGAAGCCGATGTCGCCAGCGTCAACGGCCTGGCGCGCTTCACGGCGAACGCCGCGTACTTCGAGTTCGGCGAGCACGTCGTCGTCGGCGCGCTCATGGCCGTGAACGCGCAGGCGGGCACGTTCATGATCGCCGGCACGCCGGTGCGATTGTCGACCGACGCGCGCATCCCGGCCAAGGTCGTCGACCTGGGCGGCAACTCCATCGCGCTGGCCGACATGGCCGGTTGGGAGGGGACGCTCGCCGCGGTCGAGGGCTACATGCTCGACGGCGTGCTGCGCGCCAAGCTGGTCGAGACCGACGTGGTCCTGCCGGCGGCCGGCTCGGACGCGATCGTCATCGAGAAGGCGCTCTACAACCCGAGCAAGCGCTCGATCGAGGTGCGCGGCACGATCACGGCCCACCCGACGACGGGAGCCTTCGCGCCGAACGTGCAGATCGACCTGTCCTGCGACGGGCTCGGCATCATCAACGCCAACGTCGTCCCGGACCTGGCCCTCGGCCAGGGCGAATGGCGCTGGAAGTCGGCCAACAACGCGGTGCCGACCAACCCCGGCAGCGTGTGCGTGCGCTCGACGCTGGGCGGCAACGCGCAGCGCGCCACCAACTGAGCGCGCGTGCCAGAAGAGCACCCGGAGCGCCGGTGGCGGAAGGACGGTCCGCCCCGGCGAGCGGGGGAGACGAGAAGGGCCTGCATCTGGAGGATTGCTCCAGTTGCAGGCCCGTTTCCCGCGCGGCGCCGCGGCGTCGCCGCGCGCGCGCCGCGCTCAGGTCGCGGAGGCGCGCACGACCTCGAGCCGCCCGCACAGCGCGTGGTCGCCGGTCGCGCCCGGCAGCAGCCACGCGTCGCCCTTCCTCAGGCGCACTTCGCCCGAGCGCGCCTGCAGGACGCCTTCGCCCTCGATCACGCAGAGGACCTGCGCATGGCCGTCGGTGGACAACGCCCGTTCGCCGTCGAGCTCGAGCTGGTCCAGCGCGAACAGGTCGCAATCGACGAGGCGACCGCGGCGCCAGCCGTCCGACTCCTCCAGCACGCGCGGCGCGCGCGGCGTGAACGACACGGGACGCGCGCAGCGCAAGGCCTCGCGGACGTCGAGCCGGCGCGGACGGCCGTCGAGGCCGGGGCGATCCCAGTCGTAGAGGCGCCAAGTCGTGTCGGAGTTCTGCTGCACCTCGAGGATGGCGATGCCCCCGCCGATGGCGTGCACCGTGCCGCCCTCGACGAGGATGCACTCGCCAGCGCGCGCGGCGCGGCGCTCCAGCAGGTCGACGCAAGCGGCCGTGCCCGCGACCTGCGCCAGGCGCTCGACGCCGACTCCGTCGGCGAGGCCGGTCCACAGGTGCGCGCCGGGGTCGGCTGCGAGCATGTACCACGCCTCGGTCTTCCGCTCGCCGAGGTCCGGGCTCGAGTGCGGCCCGGGATGCACCTGCACGGACAAGGGCTGCGACGCGTCGATGTACTTGACGAGCAGCGGGAAGCGCCCGCTGGCCGCGGGGCGGGATCGGCCGAGCAGCGCGGCGCGATCGCGGCGCATCAGCTCCTCCAAGGTCGCGCCCGCGCAGGGGCCCTCGGCCACCACCGACTGCTCCTCGGCGCGGTCGACCACCAGCCACACTTCGCCGATGGGAGCGGCGGGCGGCAGGGACAGGCCGAGCGACTCGAGTCGCCGGCCACCCCAGACCTTCTCGAAGCAGCGCGGCTCGAAGCGCAGCGGCGGCAGCATGGCGGCGCTCACGACGCGGCGTACCTGTCGGTGGCGGCGACGAGGGCGCGCGAGATGCCGGGCTCGAACGCGCTGTGGCCGGCGTCGGGCACGACGACGAAGTCGGCGTGCGGCATGCGCGCCGCCAGATCGCGCGCGTTGCGCAGCGGGCAGACCATGTCGTAGCGGCCATGCACGATCGTCGTCGGGATGCGCGCCAGCCGCCCGGCGTCGCGCAGGAGCTGCTCCTCGGCCTCGAAGAAGCCCTTGTTGACGAAGTAGTGGCACTCGATGCGCGCGAAGGCCAAGGCCTTGTCGTCCGCGCCGAACGCCGCGGCGAAGGCGGCGTCGGGCACGAGCTTGCTGGTGGCGCCCTCCCAGATGCTCCAGGCGCGCGCGGCGGGCAGGTGCACGGCGGGATCGTCGCTGAAGAGCCGCTTGGCGTAGGCGCGCATCAACGAGCCGCGCTCCTCGACCGGAATGGCGGCCAGGTAGTGCTCCCACGCGTCGGGGAACACCCAACTGGCGCCGCCTTCCTCGTAGAACCAGTCGAGTTCGCCCTTGCGCAGCATGAAGATGCCGCGCAGCACGAGCTCGCAGACGCGCTCGGGGTGGCGCTGCGCGTAGGCGAGCGCCAGCGTGCTGCCCCACGAGCCGCCGAACACGGTCCAGCGCTCGATGCCGAGCTGCGCCCGCAGGCGCTCGAGGTCCTCGACCAGGTGCCAGGTGGTGTTCTCCTCGATCGAGGCCCACGGCGTGCTCTTGCCGCAGCCGCGCTGGTCGAGCATGACGATGCGCCACGCGCGCGGGTCGAAGAAGCGGCGATGCTCGGGACCCGTGCAGCCGCCGGGGCCGCCGTGCAGGAACACGACCGGCTTGCCGAGCGGGTTGCCGGACTCCTCCCAATGGAGCTCGTGGATCGCCGAGACCTTCAAGCGTCCGACGCGGCGCGCCTCGAGCGGCGGATAGAGCCAGGTGACGGGATCCTTGTGCATGGCCGTTATCTAGCCCCACGCCTCGCCCCGGCGCAACGCGCGAGCGCGACGATCCGCACGAAGTCGCGCCGGAACGCGCGGCGGCGCGCCGCCGAGGGGGCGCGTGGCGCTCAGGTCGAGCCCAAGAGGCGCCGCGCCTCCGCGCGCGCGGTGGCGTGCGCCGCGCCGCCGGCGATCATGTCGGCGACCTCCTCGACGCGCTCGTCGCCCTTGATGGCCGACACGACGGTCTTCGTGCGCGCGCCGCGCACCTCCTTCTGGACCTTCAGGTGCTCGTGCGCCATCGCGGCGATGGCGGGCAGGTGCGTGACGCACACGACCTGGTGCGTGGCCGCCAGCGCGCGCAGGTGCTCGCCCACCTTGGGGCCGAGCCGCCCGCCGACCCCCGAGTCGATCTCGTCGAACACCAGCGTGGGGATCGTCTGCTGCGCGGCGAGCGCGGTGCGCAGGGCCAGCATGATGCGCGCCGCCTCGCCGCCCGAGGCCACGAGGCGCAGCGGCTGCAACGGCTCGCCGGGGTTGGCGGCCAGCAGGAACTCGACGTGGTCGGGGCCGTCGGGCGCGAGGCGCCGCAACTCGCCGGACTGGTCGCCGGCGTTGGGCGAATCGCTCGGGATGGCGGCGCGCGGCTCGATGCGCACGCTGAACTCGGCGCGCGCGAGCCCCAGCTCGGCCAGGTGCTTCTTGACCTCCTTGGAGAGCCTCGTCGCGGCCTTGGCGCGCGCCGCGCGCAGGTTCGCGCCGGTCGCCTCGAGCAGGCGCTTGGCGATCTCGCGCTCCGCCACGAGCTCCTCCACCGAGCGGCCGCCCGACTCCATGGCGTGCAGCTCGACGCCCAGCTTGTGCGCCAGCGCGCGCAGGCCCTCGGCGTCGACGCGGTGCTTGCGCATCAACGTCTCGTAGGCGTACAGGCGCTCCTCGACCTTCTCGAGGCGCTCCGGCGAGGCCTGCACGCGCGAGGCGTAGCGCTCGGCGCCGAGCGCGGCCTCCTCGGCGTGCGCCAGCGCCTCGCGCACCTCCTGCGCCACCGGCGCGAGGTCGGACAGGCGCGCCTCCCACTTCTCCAGCGCGCGCGAGGCGCGGCGCAAGCCGTCCAGCGCGCCGCCCTCGTCGCCGGACAGGGCCGCGACGACCCCCGACAGCTGCGCGCCGAGCTCGCCGGCGTGGCGCAGGCGCTCGCGCTCCTGCAGCAGCTCGGCGTGCTCCTCGGGATCGGGCTTGAGCTCGAACAGCTCGCGCGCCTGGAAGCGCACGAGATCGAGGCGGTCCGCGCGATCGCGCGCCTCGCGCTCGTGGCCGCCCACCTTCGCCACCAGCTCGACCCAGCGCTCGCGCGCTTGGCGCCAGTCGGCCACGCACTTGGCGTGGCCGCCGTGCTGGTCGAGCAGCGCGACCTGCTCGGAGGCGTCCATCAGGGCCTGGTGCTCGTTCTGGCCGTGGATCTCCACGAGGCGCGCCGCCAGTTGGCGCAGCACCTTGGCCGTGGCGGGACGGTGGTTGATCCAGGCCCGCGTGCGGCCGGCCGCGGACACCACGCGCGACAGCACCAGCTCGCGCTCGGCTTCGGCGTCGCCGGCGCGCCACTCGGCGGCGATCTCCTCGAGGTGCTCGTCAAGGAAATTTGACAACGACGCCGCGCCGCGCGCCGAAAGCGCGAAGCGGCCTTCGACGCGCGCCTCATCGGCGCCCCTGCGCACGAGGCTCCCGCGCGGCTTCTCGCCCATCAGGAGCTCCAGCGCGTCGAGCAGCAGGCTCTTGCCCGCGCCGGTCTCGCCCGTGATGGCGTTCAGCCCGGCGCCGAAGCGCACGTCGGCCCGTTCGAACAACGCCAGGTTCTCGATCTCCAAGTCGATCAGCATCGCCGCGATCCTCGTGTGCGAAGGAGCATGGCAGGCGGGCGCCGCCGCAGTCCACCGCGGCGCGGTGGCGGAGCCGCAAGCCCCGCTGGCGTTGGGGATTGGGTCTTGGGCGCCCCTTCCAAGGTCCCGGTCGGGATGGCGGGCTCCACCGGCGCCCGGCGCGCCCCGGCCGGCCGGCGCCGGACCCGCCCTCAGCGCCGCGCGAGGGCGAGGCGCCGCGACTCGTCGCGCAGGCCCTCGATGGCGGCGCGCGCGCGGGCCGGCAGCGGCGCCTTCAAGGCCTCCTCGAAGGCCAGCGCCGCGAGCTCGTGGCGACCGGCCTGCCGCTCCTCGACGCCGCGCGCGGCGTGGATCAGCGTGCCCTCGCCCAGTTCCTCGACGCAGGGCACCACCGCCTCGACCTCGCACCACGGCGCGCCGAGGAAGACTTCGTGGACGCGCAGACGGAGCTCGACGCGCGCGCCGGGCCGGGCGCGCGCCAAGGCCCACGCCGCCCCGCCGTCGCGCCGCGCCCACACGCGCGCCGCCGGCGAGCGATGCGCCTCGGGCAGCCACGGCTCCTGCAGGTCGCTCCACGCGTCCCACGCGCGCCAGCGCGCCTGTCCAAAGCGCGTGACATAGGCGTTCCAGTCGGAGGCCTCGCCGGCGACGAGCAACACCACGCGCACGCTGCGCCCGAGGTGCGCCGCCGGATCGGCCACGAGCTCCTCCCACGACACGCTGGCGGCGAACTGCTCCTCGGCCAAGCGCTCCTCGTCTCGCGGCGCGACGGCCGGCGCGGGCAGGCACAGGCCCCCCGCCGCGAGGGCGAGCACGACGGAGGCGAACGGACGCGGTCGCGCCATGCGAAAGGTATCGGGCGTCCGCGCGGGCGGCCTTGACCGGCGCGAGGCCGCGGGCCCTCCGGTGCCGTCCGCGCGACCGTCAACCCACCCGCGAGCCGTCCACGTAGACCGCGTCCAGGGCGAGGTCCCGGCCGGAGAGCACGACGAGGTCGGCCGGGGCGCCGACGGCGATGCGGCCGCAGGCGAGGCCGAGGGCCTCGGCGGGCGTCGTCGAGGCCATGGTCAGCGCGTCGGCGAGCGAGACGAAGCCGCGCGAGACGAGGCGGCGCACCATCTCCAGCTGCGACAGCGCGGATCCGGCGAGCTTGGGCGGGTCGCCCGCGACGGCCGGCGGATAGTACGCGGCGCCATCGTGGACGACGTGGTCGCGACCGTTGGCGTGGAAGCGGTCGCAGCCGGTGCCGGCGCCTTGCAGCGCGTCGCTGACGAGGCACAGGCCGCGCGGCGTGCGCGCCTTGAGCGCCAGGTCGATCGCGTCGCCGCCGACGTGCATCAAGTCGCCGATGATCTCGGCGTGGAGCGCCGCCTCGGTCAGCGCCATGCCTGCGAGGCCGATCTCGCGGTGGTGGATCGGCCCCATGGCGTTGAAGAGGTGCGTGGCGCCGGTGGCGCCATGCCGGGCGGCCTTGCGCGCGGTGGCGGCGTCGCTCTTCGAGTGGCCGAGCGAGACGCGCACGCCGCTCCGCGCGCATTCCGCGATCAGGTCGAAGGCGCCGACCAGCTCGGGCGCGACCGTGATCGTGCGCACCATGCGGCCGGAGCCGGTCGCGGGTCCGAGGATGGCGCGCAGCCCTTCGACCGATGGCGCGTGCAGGTCGCTCCGCGGCAAGGCGCCCGCCATCTCGGGGTTGACGAACGGTCCTTCGAGGTGGATGCCGGCGACGCGCGCGACGCCGCGCGGAAGCCTGGAGGCGGCGAGCTCGAGCACGGCGCAGCATTCGCCCAGCGCGGTCGGTTCGGCCGGAAATAGAGTGGGTTGGAAGCTCGTGGTGCCGAAGCGCGCGAGGGCGCGCGCCATGCCGGCGAGGTCGACGAGCGGGTTGCAGCCGCCGAAGCCGTGCAGGTGCAGGTCGACGAAGCCCGGCGCGACCACCGGTCCATCGACGCGCTCGTCGAGGTCCACGCGCGCGATGCGGCCGCCTTCGATGGTCAACGCGCCACCGCGCAGCTCGCCCTCGACGAGCAGCCGGCCCTGCAAGCGCGCCGAGCCTTCCACCAGGCGGCCTCCATCCATGCGGCCCTCAGCCATGCGATCCGTCCCCGATGGTAGCGCCCGCCTCGAGGTAGACGAGGCAGGAAGATCCGTAGGCGCGCACTTCGCTGGCGCGGGCGGCGCGCAGGCGCAGCATCTCGCCGGCGCGGTCGGGCGCGTGCAGGGCGACGACGCCGCCCGGCTCCATGTGGCGCTCGAGCAGGATCTCGAGCGCGGCGAGCAGCTTCTTGCGCTCCGCCGGATCCTCGTACACGAGGAAGGGCGGGTCGCAGAAGGCGATCGTCCACGGGGCGGCCACGGCGCCCGGCTCGCACCAGTTGCGCTCGGCCAAGGCGTCGCCGCGCAGGATGCGCGCGCGCTCCTCGAGTCCGAGCCCGGCGAGGTTGCGCTTCAAGGTCGCGAGCGCCGGGGCGCCGCGCTCGACGAACAAGGCGCGGGTCGCCCCGCGCGACAGCGCCTCGAGGCCTTGCGAACCGGAGCCCGCGTACAGGTCGAGCACGCGCGCGTCCTCCACCTTGGCGCCGAGCCAATCGAACAGGGCGGTCCGCACGCGGTCGAGCAGCGGCCGCGTGCCCTCGCCGGGCGGGGCCTCGAACTGCCGTCCGCCGAGTTCGCCGGAGATGATGCGCATCGCTCCCCGGAGGCTACCGATTCGCGCCGCGGGATTCGCTATGTTGGCGGATGCACCATGCCCCGCCTACATGTCAACATCGACCATGTCGCCACGCTGCGGCAGGCGCGCCGGGAAGCCTTCCCCGACCCCGTCGCCTGGGCGCTCGCCGCCGAGAAGGCCGGCGCCGTCGGCATCACCTTCCACCTGCGCAAGGACCGGCGCCACATCCAGGACGCCGACGTCAAGGCGCTCAAGCAGGCGGTGGCGACCAAGCTCAACTTCGAGATGTCGCTCGATCCCGAGATCGTCGCCATCGCGGCGCGCGCGCGGGCCGAGGCGTACTGCATCGTGCCCGAGAACCGCGCCGAGGTGACGACCGAGGGCGGGCTGGACGTGCGGCGCGAGTCCAGGCGCCTGTCGCCGGTGGTGGCGCGCCTCGCGCGACTCGGCGGCGAAGTGTCCTTGTTCGTCGATCCGGACCTCGACCAGCTCGCCGCGGCCGTGGACACGGGCGCCGAATTCGTCGAGCTGCACACGGGACGCTACGCGCGCGCCAAGGGCCGGGCGAGGACGCGCGAGCTGGCGCGGCTCGAGCGGGCGGCGCTGGCGGCGCACGAGGGCGGCCTGCGCGTCAACATGGGGCACGGTCTCGACTACGAGAACGTGGCGCCGGTGGCGCGCCTGCCGCATGTCGAGGAACTCAACATCGGCTTTGCCATCGTCGCGCGCAGCGTGTTCACTGGCGTGCACGAAGCCGTGGGCACGATGGTCCGCCTGTGCCGCGGCGGGAAGGCCCGCTGACCACCATGACGCACCCGCGCTGCCAGCTCCACGGAAGCCTCGTCGCCCTCGTCACGCCGATGCGCGGCGGCCAGGTCGACTGGGTCGCGTTCGAGCGCCTGCTCGAGTGGCACCTGGAACAGGGCACGGACGGCATCGTCGTGTGCGGCACGACGGGCGAGTCCGCCACGCTGACCGCCGAGGAGCGCCGCAAGCTCGTCACGAAGGCGCGGCTCAAGCTCCTCGGCCGCATCCCGCTGGTCGTGGGCGTGGGCACGAACGACACGCGCACGACGCTGGAGCACGCGCGCGAGGCGGAACTCCTGGGCGCCGACGCGCTCTTGGCGGTGACGCCGTACTACAACAAGCCTTCGCCGCGCGGCCTCGTGCTGCACTACTCGGCCCTCGCCGAGGCGACGCGCACGCCGATCGTGCTCTACAACGTGCCCTCGCGCACCGGCGTCGACATGCCGGTCGAAGTCGTCAAGGAGCTGGGCGAACGCCACGCGCACGTCGTCGCGGTCAAGGAGGCCAAGCCCGACCTCGAACGCGTGCGGCGGCTGGTGGCGGAGACGCCGTGCGCCGTGCTGTGCGGCGACGACGCCTCGCTGCCCGACTTCCTCGAGCTCGGCGCCGTGGGCGTCGTCGGCGTGGCGAACAACCTCGTGCCGGCCGAGTGCGCCGCGCTGGTGCGCGCGGTGCAGGCGCGCGACGCGGTGCGCGCGGCCGGCATCGTCGAGCGCTTCGCGCCGCTGGCGCGCGACTTGTTCCTCGAACCCAACCCCGTGCCGGTCAAGTGGGCGCTGGCGGAGAAGTTCGCGTGGATGCCGTCCGAGGTGCGCCTGCCGCTGGCTCCGCTCGAGCCCGCCACGCGCGCGCGCCTCTCGGCGACGCTGCGCGCGACCGGCGTGCTGCCCTCCTGAGGGACGAAGCGATGCGCGCGCGCGCCATGCTCCACGCCTGGATCTGGCTCGCGGCCTGCGTGGCGGCGAGCTGCGCCGCGGCCGGAGCCGCGCGCCACCAGCCCGACGAGGCGGCGCTGCGCGCCGAGCTGGAGGCGCTCGCCTCCGGCTTCGAAGGCGACGTGGGCATCTACCTGCGGCGTCTCGAGGGCGGCGCCGAGGTCGCGATCCGCGCCGACGAAGCGTTCCCCACGGCTTCGCTGGTCAAGGTGCCCATCGCGCTGGGGCTGCTCGCCAAGGTCGAAGCCGGCGAGCTCGATTGGAAGCAGCCGGTCGCGTACTCGAAGGAACGCCACTCGCGCGGGGGCGACGACCTCGTCGCCAAGCTCGTGGACGGCGCCAAGATCGAGCCGTCGAAGCTCCTGTTCCTGATGGAGTCGGTCTCCGACAACACGGCCAGCGTCATGTGCCAGGAGCTCGCCGGCGGCGGCTCCGCCATCAACGCCTGGCTCGACGCGCGCGGGTGGAAGGCGACGCGCGTCAACTCGCGCGTCGCGGGCCGCGAAGCCGACTACAAGCTGCATGGCTGGGGCCAGACGACGCCGCGCGAGATGGCCGAGATGCTGGTGGCCATCCGCCAGCGCCGCGCCGTGTCGCCCGCCGCCGACGAGCTGCTCGACCGCATGCTCGGCCGCGCGTACTGGGACGGCGAGGCGCTGTGCGCCTTGCCGAGCGACGTGCACGCGATCAGCAAGCAGGGCGCCGTGAACGCCTCGCGCTCGGAGGCGCTGCTCGTCTCCGCGCCCTCGGGCGCCTACGTCCTGTGCGTGATCACGAAGAACCAGAAGGACCAGTCGTGGGAGGACGGCAACGCGGGCTTCCGCCTCCTGCGCCAGGCCAGCGCCATCGCCTGGCGCCACATGGAGCCGTCCCGCCCCCACGAGGCCCCCATCGACGGCCCGCGCTGGCCTTGAGCGCCGCGCCAAGCGGTTCGCGGCGAAGCCCGCCGCTGCATCGCGCTCGGGCGTTGCCTAGACTTCGCGCATGGACCGCCGCAGAGCCGCGCTCGTCGCCACGGCCTTCTCCCCCGCCTCCGTCGGCAACGCGGCGGTGGGCTTCGACATCCTCGGGCACGCGCTGGCGGGCGCGGGCGATCGAGTCGTGGCGCGCAGGACGGCGCAAGCGGGCGTGCGGGTCGTGGCGATCCGCGGGGCGGCAGTCGAACTGCCGCGCGAGGCGGAGCGCAACACGGCGGGCAAGGCGCTCTTGTCGCTCTTCGAGGCGCGACGCGCCGAGTTCGGCGTGGAGATCGAGATCGAGAAGGGCATCGCGCTGGGTTCCGGCATGGGAGGCTCGGCCGCCTCGGCCGTGGCGGCGCTCGTGGCGGCCAACGAGCTGTTCGAGGCGCCCTTGTCGCGCGAGGAGCTGTATCCGCACGCCCTCGAAGGCGAGGCTGTGGCGAGCGGCGGCAAGCACGGCGACAACATCGCGCCGATGCTGCTTGGAGGACTCGTGCTCGCCACGCACGACCGCATGGTCAAGGTGCCGGTGCCGCGCGGCCTGTGGTGCGCGCTGGCGCACCCGCACTTCGTGCTCGAGACGCGCGTGGCGCGCGCGGCGCTCAAGGAGCCGTACGCCATCGGCGACTTCGTGCGCCAGTCCGAGCGCCTGGCGCTCGTCCTGGCCGGCTGTTGGCGCGACGACCTCTCCCTCGTGCGCGCCGGGCTGGAGGACGTGCTGGTCGAGCCGCGGCGCGCGCCGCTCATCCCCGGCTTCGCCGAGGTCAAGCGCGCGGCGCTCGACTGCGGAGCGCTCGGGGCGAGCATCAGCGGCGCCGGGCCGAGCGTGTTCGCGTGGTGCGAGGGCGAGGCCGCGGCGCGTCGCGCGGCCCTGGCGATGCAGGTGGCCTTCGCCGCCGCCG
>JBEBCR010000353.1:0-3205 GCA_041157565.1 Planctomycetota bacterium
TGCGTTCGTGGGAGCGCATCTTGCACCCCGACGACGCGCAGGCGGCGTGGAGCGCCCTGCAGGACCACTTCGAGGGCAAGAGCGAGCTGTACCGTTGCGTGCACCGCCTGCGGGCCAAGGATGGATCAGTCGTGTGGGTGCACGACGCGGGCAAGGTCTACGAGCGCGACTCCCACGGCAACCCGGTGCGCATGGCCGGTGTCCACCTGGACGTGACGGACCGGCGCATGGCGGAGGAGCGGTTGGAGCTGGTCGTGCGCGCCGCGGGAGTCGGCGTCTGGGATTGGAACATCCGCTACAACCGGTCGTGGTTTTCGCCGCGCTTCTGGGAGCTGGTGGGAGGTTCCGAACACGCCACGCAGAGCCTCGAGGCGTGGCTGGAGCGCGTGCATCCCGAGGATCGCGGGCGCTTGCAGGCCGCCATCGAAGCGCACCTGCGGCAACGCGCGCCCTTCGACCTCGACTATCGCGTGCTGCACGGCGGCGGCGACTACCGCTGGTTCCACGCCCAGGCGCAGGCCAGCTGGGACGTCGAAGGCAAGCCGTTGCGCATGGCCGGCTGGCTCGTCGACATCCACGACCAGCGCGCGGCGGAGGCCGAGCTGCGGCGCACGGCGGCGATCATCGCCGGGTCGGAAGACGCCATCTATTCGCTCGACCACGAAGGCCGCATCGCCAGCGCCAACGCCGCCGCGCGCAGGATCCATGGCGAACTGGCGCTGCCGGGAGCGGAGGAGGCGCTGCTGGCGCCCGAGTCCAGCCGCGACGCGGAACGAGTCGCGCTGGCGCGGGTGCTCGCCGGCGAGCGCGTCGACCAGTACGAATCGCAGCGCTCGGCGAAGGACGGCCGCGAGTTCGAGGTCTCCGTCTCCATCGCCGCCATCCGCGACGAGTCGGGCGCCATCGCGGGCGCCTCGAAGATCGTGCGCGACATCAGCGAGCGCCGCGAGAAGCAGGAGCTGGCGGCGTTGAACAGCCTGCTCGCCACGCAGAACCGCCGGCTGGAGGAGATGACCGCCCGCGCGCACCGCTTCGTCGACGACGTGAGCCACGAGTTCCGCACGCCGCTGGCGGTCATCCGCGAGTACTCGGCCATCATCGCCGAAGGGCTGGGCGGACCGGTCAGCCAGTCGCAGTCCGACTGGTTGCGCGCCATCGACGTGGCGACGAGCGACCTGAACGGCATGGTCGAGGACTTCCTCGATTCCAGCAAGTTGCGCGTGGGGCGCTTGCGGGTCGATCGGCGTCCATCGTCCGTGGCCTCCATCGTAGGCGGCGTGCGGCGCATGCTGGAGCGCAAGGCCGCCTCGCGCGGCATCGTCCTCGTCGAGGATCTCGATCCCGACCTGCCGCAGGTCCACGTCGACGAGGAGAAGGCGCGCCGCGTCGTCGCCAATCTGGTCTCGAACGCCATCAAGTTCTCGCCGCAGGGCGGGCGCGTCGTCCTGTCGGCGCGCGGCCTCGCGGATGGCGACGTGCGCGTGTCCGTGCGCGACGAGGGTCCGGGCCTCGCGCCCGACGCGTTGGCCTTGTTGTTCGACCGCTTCCGGCAACTGCCGAACGCCTTGGCGCCCAGCGTCAAGGGTTTTGGACTGGGCCTCAACATCGCGCGGCAACTGGTGTGGCTCAACCTGGGGCGCATCGAGGTCAAGAGTCGCGTGGGCGAAGGTGCGGAATTCGCCTTCACCATGCCTTCGAACGACATGGACATCGTGGTGCGACGCTTCTTCGAGCGCCTCGCCGAGCGCGACGAGCCGCCCGCCCGCGTGGCGCTGCTCCTCGTGCGGCCGACGAGCGAGCAGGGGGATCTCGAGCTGCTGCGTCGACTCCTCGTGGGCGCGACGTGGCCGTCCGACGTCGTCCTGCCCACGGCTGATGGCCGCGCGATGGCGCTGTTCGGCCCCACCGACGATCCGGCGATCTGGTTGGAGCGCATCGACGCGGCGTTGCGCGCGGTCGCCGAGCCGCCGGCGGGAGTCGTCGAGCTCGTGGGCGCCTGGGACTGGCGGCAGGGAGCGGACTCCGCGCGCGCTGCGCTGCGCGAGCTGGTCGTGGGGGAGGCGAGCCATGCGCGCTAGGGTCCTGGTGGTCGAGGACGAGCAGGCGCTGGCGCAGGTGCTGGCGATCCGCCTGCAAGCCGCCGGCTTCGAGGTTGAGCACGCGTCCAACGGCCTCGAGGGCCTGCGGCGCGCCATGGCCTGGAAGCCGGAGGCGCTGCTGCTCGACGTGCGCCTGCCCGACCTCGACGGCCTGGAGCTGCACGCCCGCTTGCGTGCGCACCCCGAGCACTCCGACCTGCCCGTCGTGTTCCTCTCGGCCAACGTGCAGGACTCGGCGCGCCAGCGCGCCTTGAGCCAAGGCGCGCATGCCTACTTGACGAAACCCTACGACCCGCGCGACGTCGTCGCGGCCTTGCGCGAGGCCATCGTCGCGCGCTCGGCGCGCAAGGAGACTTGACATGGACCACGGCCCCAACGGCGGCGGAGCGACGCGGCTCGCGCCGCGCACGATCCTCCTGGTGGACAACGACCCGGACCTGCGGCGCGCGTTGCGCTTGCGGCTCGAGGCGCGTGGCTACGCCGTGCGCGAGGCCGGCACCGGCGGCCAGGCGCTGGCGGTGCTGGAGGAGTCGCCCTGCGACCTCGTCGTCTCGGACATCAACATGCCTTGCGGGGACGGCATCGCCCTGGCCGACGCGGTGTCCACGCGCTGGCGCGTGCCGATCATCTTCATGACGGGCTTCCGCGACTTGTACGAGCTCGAGAAGCTCGCGCCGGGAGCAACGGCGATCCTCGAGAAGCCCTTCGACTTCGAGCTGCTCGCCGACCTCGTGGCCTCGGCCTTGTCCGGCCTCGAGGACGACGACGACCACCGCCTGATGGACTTCCTGCGCTGAGTCGGGGCCTCCCCCGTCGCTCTCCGTGCCCGCAGGGGCACGCGCTTTTCGGCATCCCGCGCACCGCGCATGCAGCAGACTTCGCGAGGCTTCGGCCATCTGCATCCATGCGCGAAACGACCATCATCGCGGCGACGATCCTGCTCTCCTTCGGCGGCGCCCCGGCGCACGGGCAAGGCCTGTTGCGCGGCGAGTCGTACTGGCACCAGGACGGGGGCACCGCCGCGCGACGCAACGCCTGCGAAGTCGAGCCCGTGCGCGCCTTGCCGGAGTTGCTGTGGAGCTTGGAGCCCGGTGCCGTCACGAGCG
>JBEBCR010000354.1:0-3208 GCA_041157565.1 Planctomycetota bacterium
GGCCCGACGGCGAGCGCTGCGAGGAGAACATGGGCGCCGGCTGCTTCCTGTGCATCAAGGAGCGGCGCCTGGAGGCCATCCCCGCGGCGAAGAAGGCCGGCGAACTGCTCGGCCCCGTCGCCGAGCTGGTGGCGCACGCGGCCGGTCGCGATGAGTACTCCGACCTCGTCGAGCGTCACGCCGCGGTGCTGCGCGCGTACGAGGCGGCCGACCTGCGCGCGAGCCCCAGCCGCTTCCTGCGCTCGAAGATGGTCGACACGGCCGGCTTCGACGCGCATCGCCTCGTGTACAGCGACAATGGCATGCGCACCGACCACGTGCGCGCCATCGACAAGGCGCGCGACGCCGGGGGCAAGCTGCGCGTCGGCTTCGTCGGCACCCTGGTCTGGTACAAGGGCGGAGAGACCCTCATGCGCGCCATGCGGCTGCTCGAGGGCCAGCCGTGCGAACTGCACCTGTGGGGCGCCTTCGACCCCAGGAAGGACGCGCACCACGCCGAACTCGCGGCGATGGCGGGAGCGAACGTCGTCTTCCACGGACGCTTCGACAACAGCCGCTTGTCCGAGGTGCACGCCGGGATCGACGTGCTCGTCGTGCCGTCCGTCTGGTTCGAGAACTCGCCGGTGACCATCCACGAGGCGTGGTTGACGCGCACGCCGGTCGTGGCGAGCGACATCGGCGGCATGGCGGAATACGTGCGCCACGAGGTCGATGGCCTCCTGTTCAAGGTGGGCGACGCCGCGAGCCTGGCGGCGGCCTTGAAGCGCTTCCTCGACGAACCCGGGCTGGCCGCGCGCCTCGCCGCGGCCGCCCCGGCGCCCAAGACCATCGCCGAGGACGCCGCGGCCACCGAGTTCCGCTACCGCGGCCTCGCCTGCGCCGCGCTCGCGCGCACTGAGGAGCTCCGCGCGCGGCCGCTCTACGACGCCGCCGGATCCGACGCGCGCGAGCGCGGCGCAGGCTGCGAGACGCAGGGCACGAGCTACCTGCTGCTGCGGCCGGGCGCGAGCGCGGAGTGGGACATCGCGGGCTGCGGCGGCGGACGGCGCGCGCTCGTGGTCGAGCAGTACGCGCTGGGGGCCGAGCCGCAGCTGCTTTTGTCGGCCGAAGTGCTGGTCGACGGCCGCGCGGTGGGGAACCTGTCCCCCGTGCGCGGCGCCGGCGAGGATCGCCTCGACGCCACGCGCATCGAGCTGGATTTGCCGCGCGAGGCCTCGCGCCTGGCGTTGCGGGCCGGCGCCGGCCATGCGCGCATCGCGCGCGTGCAGGTGCTGCGCCTCGTGGAGCCGACCGCATGAAGGACTTCCTCAAGCGCCTGCTGGGAGGCGGATCGGCGCCCGCGCGCGCCTCCTCGGACGCCGACGCGGCGGAGCTGGGCTTCGAGCCGCCCGAGCACCTGCGCGTGCGTCCCGGCGGTCCGGTGCGGGAATCCCAACTGCCGCGCGTCTCCATCGTCATCCTCAACCTGAACGGCAGGCACCATCTCCAGCCGTGCTTCGACAGCCTGCGCCAGCTCGACTATCCGCCCGACCGCCTCGAGGTCGTGCTGGTCGACAACGGCTCGGACGACGGCAGCGTGGAGGAGATGCGCGCGCGCCACGCGTGGGTGCGGCTGCACGTCAACGAGCGCAACCTCGGCTTCAGCGTCGGCTGCAACCAGGGCGCCGAATTGTCGCCGAAGGCCGAGGTGCTGGTCTTCCTGAACAACGACATGCGCGTCGCCAAGGACTGGCTCAAGGAGCTGGTCGCGCCGCTGGTGCGTCGCGAGTGCGTCGCCGCCACCTCCAAGATGTGGTCCTGGGACGGCAAGGTGCTCAACTCCGCCGGGGGAGGCATGAACTTCCACGGCCTCGGCATCCAGCGCGGCTACGAGGAACCGCCCGCGCCCGCCTTCGACGTGCCGATGAAGACGCTCTTCGCCTGCGGCGGCGCGATGGCGATGGACGCGGCCGAGTTCAGGAGGATCGGCGGCTTCGACGGCGAGTTCTTCGCCTACTACGAGGACGTCGACCTCGGCTGGCGCACGTGGCTCGCCGGTGGCGAGGTGCACTACGTGCCGAGCAGCCAGTGCTGGCACCACCACTCGAGCACCTCGCGCCGCCTGCCCATCGAGATGGTGCGCCTGATCCAGGTGCGCAACCCGGTGCTCGCCTGCTTCAAGAACTACGACGACGAGCACCTGCGCCAGGTCATGCCGGCCATCCTGTCGCTGTTCGTGCGCCGCATGTGGATGAACAGCGGGCTGCACGAGAAGGACGCCGAGTTCCGCATCGAGCAGGCCACCAACCCGGCGAGCTCGATGTTCCGCCGCATGCTGGAGAAGGCGCAGGCGCGCTTCGACGAGACGATCGAGTTCCGCCGCATCGGCGCGGCCGACCTCGTGGCCATCAACGACCTCCTGGGCAACTGGGACCACTGGATGGAGCGGCGCAAGGGCGTGCAGGCGCTGCGGCGCCGCCCGGACTCCGAGATCTTCGCCCTGTTCCAGAAGCCCTTCTGGTGCATCGAAGGGGAGCGCGGCTACGTCGAGCTGCAGCGCGGCCTCGTGGCCTTCCAAGGCCTCGACCGGACGTTCCCGCCCGACAACCTGCCCGCTCCCCGCTGAGCGCGCTCAGCGCAGGAGCGGCGTCAGCCTGATGCGGCGGAACTCGATGGCGGCGCCCTCGGATTGCAGGCAGATGTGGCCGGCGACGCGCTCGCACCAGCTGGCCGCGTTCTGCAGCTCGCCATTGACCTCCAAGGCCAGCTCGCCGCCGTCGAGGACGATCCGGTAGCGGTTCCAGCCGCCAGGCTCGACCTCGTTGCAGGGCAGCGCCTTCCTCGTGCGCGCGCCCTCGTTGCGCGCCGGATCCACGCGCATCGGCACCTCGCCGATGTTCCAGATGTCCCCCGCGTTCCTGTGCATCAGCTGCGCCTCGATCGAGCGCGGCCAGATCCGGTCGGGGCCGGTCGCGCGCATGAGCACGCCGCTGTTGCCGGTGCGCGCGGGATCGAAGCGCCATTCGAGCTCGAGGATGAAGTCCTCGTAGCACTCGTTGGTGCGGATGTAGCCCGCGGGCGAGCCTTCGCAGCGCAACACGCCGTCCGCGACGGACCACACCGTGGATGGATCGACCGACGAGTCCGACAACCACGGCGTCCAACCGGCGAGGTCCTCGCCGTTGAACAGCTCGATCGTCTCGCCCGCCCGTCCGCTCGCCTTGGGATC
>JBEBCR010000355.1:0-6899 GCA_041157565.1 Planctomycetota bacterium
CACAGGAGCCCTTCTAGACCCGCTGACGTGCTCACTGGAAGCGACAGCGAATGCGGGCGCCAACTTGCGACATACTAAGCGCACCCCCGATTAAGCGCACTTCAAGCCACAGCCTTCAACAATGGAACTTCGTAGACCCAATCAGACTGGACTGTCCAAGAGAGGATGTTCCCCTGATTTGGCAATCGCTCAGACCTGCCCAAACCATTCCGGCCCAACAGTCAACTACGCCACTCCATTTTGATCGTCATCCCAGTTGGCCTCCCAACACCCAACTGGACCACCACGGTCACGGCCGCCTACGCGTCCGGCGCAAGGCCATCATTGGGAACTGTGCATTTCGCAGCGCGCTGCCCTTGCACACTCGCGACTCCACCTCCAGCGCACGCCACCAGTCCCCTCGCATGCAGTTCCTCGCGCCTCCCTGACCGCCCCCCCAAGCACCGCATGTTTGGACCATCTCCCCGTATCCACTGCCGCTTTACACGAACACGCAATCCCAACCGTCCCCGCGCCGCAACCCGACTCCAAGTTCGGGCCCAGCTCGCATTCACCTCGCGCGGTGGAACCCAAGCCCCGAAATTGGTTGGATCCACCCCGTGCAGTTCCTGCTCGTGTCCTCCCCCCACCGGGACACCTTCGGGTACTCCATGCCGCCGCCGGGCCTGTTGAGGCTGGGTGGCGCCATGGAGCGCGAAGGCCTGCCGGTCGCCCTGCTCGATGGCGCCCACGAGGTGGCGCGCGGGGCCTGGCGTGCCGAGCACATGGCTTGCGACGCCTCTGCGGCCATCCTCGAACACGCGCGTCGCGTCGGGGGCTTGGCCGCCGTCGGGTTCTCGACGATGGGCGCGACCTTGCCGGTGGCCTTGGCCATCGCCGCGCGCCTGCGCGCTGCTGGCTGCGAGGCGCCGATCTGGTTCGGCGGGCCGGGCGTCGGCGGCATCGAGCTCGAGATCCTGCGCAGGTTCGGCGCGGTCGACGTGGTCGTGCGCGGCGAGGCGGAGGAGACCATCGTGTCGTTGGCTCGCGCGCGGCTCGAAGGGCGCGGAGCGCACGGGATCGCGGGTTGCCACTGGCGCGACGAGCATGGGCTCGCGCGCGCCGAGTCGCCGCGCGCGCCGCTCGCCGACTTGTCGCGGCTGCCGCCGATGGCGTGGCACCTCTTGCCGCCGATCAAGCGCTACAAGGAGGTCACCGGCGAGGAAGAGGGCCTGGTGCCCGTCGATTCGGGCCGCGGTTGCGTCTACGACTGCAGCTTCTGCTCGATCGGACGCTGGTGGGGACGCCGCTCGCGTCCCTTGCCGGCGCGCATGCTGGCCGACGAGGTGTGCGGCATCCTCGCCATGGAGGGCGCGCGCACCGCCTACTTGTGCCACGACTTGTTCGCGGCCAACCGCGCGCACGCCGTGGCGTTCTGCTCGGAGATGGTGGCGCGCGGCGCGCCGTTGGCGTGGGAGGCGCGCTGCCGCGCGGACCATCTCGATCGCGAGTTGCTGGCGCTGATGCGCAAGGCGGGCTGCTGGCGCGTGCTGCTCGGGATCGAGTCGGGCGACGCCGGAGTGCGCGAGGCGGCCAACAAGGGCATGCGCTCGGACGTCGACCTCTTGCGCGTGGTCGAGGACTGCGCGGCCACGGGGATCGTGCCGATCCTGTCGATCCTCCTGGGCCTGCCGGGCGAGGGCGAGGCGGAGCTCGAGAGCACGCTGCTCTTCGCCAGCCGCGCCAGCCTGCTGGCCGGCGTGAACTTGTCGTTCCACCTGCCCAACCCCCAACCGGGCTGCGCGCTGGGCGACGAGCACGGCGCGCGGGCGGTGCGCCTCGCCGGCATCCAGCCGGACATGGCCTTCGGCGCGGGCGAGAGCGCCGACGAGCGCGCGCTGCTCGAGGCGCATCCGGATCTCTTCACCACGTTCGCCCTGCTGCCGCGTCCGGAAGCGGAGTTGCGCGAGCTCGCCGCGTTGGCGCAGAGCCTGCCCGAGCTGCTGATGCGGTTCCCCCGCACGTTCGCGCTGTGGTCGCGGCGCCATGGCGGCGTGCTGGCGGGATGGCGCGCGTGGCGCGCGAGCCGACGGAGCCTCGAAGCGTGCGTGCGCGCGACGCGCGACGAGGTGCTGGAGTCCGCCTTGGCGCTCGAGCACGCGCAGCTGCGCGCCGTGGCGCAGGCGGGCGGCGGGCGCGGCGCCGCCTGCGGCGGGGCGCAAGAAAAACCGGCTTCCGACGCCGCGTGCCGCGCCGCGCAGCCCGCGGCGGACCAAGCGCGCGTCGCCTCGCGCGGCGTGCGCTGCCGCGCCACGCTGTTGGAGACGCGCCTCGATCCGCAGCGCGCCACGCGCGCGCTGCTCGAGGACGCGCCCGTCGAGCTCGAGTCCCGACCGCGCGCGTTGGCGATCGCTGCCGAAGCCAAGCGCGTGACCACCATGGCGCTCTCCACCGACGCGCGGCGCGTGCTCGAGCTCCTCGACGGCCGCAGCACGCTCGCGGAACTCTCGCGCTCGTCGCCGGGACTCGCCGCGGCCGCGCGCGCGCTCGCCGCGCGCGGCCTGGTCGACCTCGGAGAGGACGACGCGGCGATCGCCAGCGCTCCGTCCGGCGTCGAAGCGCCGGTTGCGCCCGCCCACGCGACCGCTGCGCCACGAAGCACCAAGGCCGAGATCCTCGCGCCGCTCGCCAACCACGACTCCGACGCGTAGCCGGCGCGATGCCACCACCCAGGACCGCGGCAGCACCCTCGCACTCCTCCCCACTCGAGCACGACGATGACGAACTTCCCGATCCGCCTCGTGTACCCGCCCCAAGGGCACTTCACGCAACCGTACCTGGCGCTGCCGTGCATCAAGAGCTGGCTGCACCAGCAGGGGTTCGACGATGTCGGACTGGTGGACGCCAGCATCGAGGCCTACGACCGCTTCCTCGGCCCCGAGTACCTCGCGCGCGCCAAGCGCCTCGTCGAGGAACGGCTGCCGCTGTCGAAGTTCGCGGGGAAGGAGGCGCTGTCGTTCGACGAGTTGGCCGCGTATCGCGGCGCGGCGGAGGCCGCCGCCAGCGCCGACGCGGTGATCGCCACGATCGACGAGGCCAAGCGCACGATCCGCGGCGAGGGGTTCTACGACGTCGACCGCTACACGCCGGCGGTGCGCACCATCTACCAAGGCCTGCGCCTCGTGTCGGCCGCGCACCATCCGAGCGAGCTGACGCCGCACAACTTCTCGATGCGCTACAGCAACGAGCGCTCGAGCGAGGTGCTGGCGGCCACGCGCGACGAGGTCGAGAACCCGTTCCTCGAGCACTTCCGCGCGACGCTGTTGCCGCGCCTCGTGGCGGACAAGGTGCGCGTGGTGGGCATGTCGGTCATCTACGGCTCGCAGCTCGTGCCGGCGCTGACGCTCGGCCGCCTGATCAAGGAGGCGCTGCCGGACTGCCATGTCACCGCGGGCGGCGGGTTCCTCGCCTACATCGGCCGCAAGCTGATGCGCGCGCCGGGGATCGACGCCTGCCTCGACAGCATGGTGTTCCACGAAGGCGAGGGACCGATGGCGGCGTTGTGCGCCGCCCTGCGCGACGGCGCGCCGCTCGAGTCGGTCGGTTCGCTGACCTGGTTCAAGCGCGCCGGCGGCCGGGTCGAGACGGTCGAGAACCCGCCCATGCACCCGGTGCGCCTCGACGCGGCGCCCGCGCCCGACTTCGACGGGTTGCCGTTCCACCTGTACTTCGCGCCGCGGCTGGTGCTGCCCTACGACATCAACCGCGGGTGCTACTACGGCGAGTGCACGTTCTGCACGCTGCCGACCGTGATCGGCCCGGGCTACCGCACGCGGCGCGCGGCCACCATCGCCGACCACGTGGTGGCGCTGCGCGACAAGCACGAGACGACGCACTTCAACTTCATCACCGACTGCATGCCGCCGGGCATGATCCGCGACCTGCCGGACGAGCTGCTCGCGCGCCGGGCGGGCATCACGTGGTGGAGCGACGCGCGCGTCGAGCCCAAGGCGTACACGCTGGAGGGCGCCAGGAAGCTGTTCGACGCCGGCTGCCGCAAGCTCCTGTTCGGGTTCGAGACGGCGACGCCGCGCCTCCTGAAGATGATGCAGAAGGGCCAATCGCTGAAGTCGACCGTCGAGGTGGCGAACAACTGCGCCGCGGCGGGGATCAGCGTCACGTTCTACGCCATGGTGGGGTTCCCCACGGAGACGCGCGAGGAGGCGCGGGCCACGCTGCGGTTCCTGATCGACCACAAGGACGCGGTGCGCGAGGTGTCGCTGCAGACGTTCCACATCGACGAGGTGGCGCAGACCTACCACGAGCCGGAGAAGTTCGGGATCCGGATCATCGACGACCCGACCAAGGACATCGAGCTGTACCACGACTACGAAGCCTCCTCCGGCATGAGCCAGAAGGAGGCGGCCGAGATGTTCGAGGAGATGATGGCGGCGCTGCGCGCCAACCTCCCGATCTTCGCCGGCGACAACATCTTCTTCTTCATGCAGAAGAGCCACTACTTCCTGCACCTCGCCGCCGGCGCGAGCCCGGAGGAGTTCGCCGAGCGCGCCCGCGCGCGCGCCGAGCGCCGCGCGGCGGAACGCACGAGCCTCGCCTGGCGCCCCGCGCGCGGGCTGCGCCCGGTCGAGTTGTCGCATCCCCACGCCGAGGTGGTGCGCGCCATGGCGCGGCCCGAGGCGCGCGCCGTGCGTCCGGATTTCTTGACAGGCCGCCACGAGGCCGGCGCGCTGGAGGCCGCCATCGCCGCCATCCCGCCGGTGGCGCGCTCGAGGCGCGTCCTGTGGTGGTGCGGCGAGACGGCCGAATTCGTCGAGACCCGCCCCGATGGCGCGGCGGCCTTGCGCGCGCTGCAGGCGGCAGGCAACCTGTCGGCGCTCCTGGACCGCTTGCCGCCGACGGACGAGACCGGCCGCGCCGCCTTGCTCGCGTTCGCGCGCGAACTGAAGAAGGGCGGCGCGCTCGTCGAGGACGCCGGCGCCGAGCTCGAGCTCGAGCTCGAGCTCGAGCGTCCAACGGCGCGCAGCGAAGGAACGACGCGCGCGACCTGAGGCGTCCACATCCCGAGGCGAGCCGACCAGCGGCCGCCAGTCCACCACCCAAATCGCACCCAAACCGGAGCACACCCGCCATGGCCGATCCCACCCAGCAGAAGCCCGAGCCCAAGCCCGCGTTGCCCAAGCCGCGCGCGCGCGAGGAACGCGCCCAGGAAGAGTCAGCCGAAATCCCCGACTTCGCCAAGCTCGACCTGCGCGTCGAGACGGTCGAGGAACGCATCAGCCCCTCGGAGACGAACGTCTTCGACAAGTGAACCGCGCGCGGCGCCTCCATCTCGTCGCGCTCGACGCGAGCTGCGCCCTCCAGCCAGCCGCCTGATCGCTCCGCCCGCCGACTCCTCCATGCCCGCCCACATCGAGTCGTCCTCGTCCCGCGCTCGCTCCGCGCGCCATGCCGTTCGCGGTGTCGCTCCCTCGGGAGCGGTGCTCGCGCTCGCGGCGCTCTCGTGCCTCGCGTGGACCGTGCGCGAGCGCGCCGCCGAGCTTGACGCGGGCGTCGGCGACGAAACACGCTCCATGCGCGACGCGGACGCGCTCGGGCCGTCCCTCCATCAAGGCGCGCCCGCGTGGCCCGAGTCGTGCGCCATGGCCGCCGACACGACCGCCGACACTGCCGCCAACGCGGGCGACCATTCCGTGGGCGGCCACGCCGCGGGAGAGGACGAGCGGCCTGCGACGAGCGCGGCGCCAAGCTCCGGCAAGACGCGCTACGCCGGGCTCGCCGAGCCGCGACCGATCGACGCCGATCGGCCGAGCCACCTGCCCGGTTGGGAGCGGCACTCGTGCGCCAAGTGCCACGAGGAAGTCGCGCGCGAGTGGGCGAGCAGCACGCACGCCATGGCGTGGATCGATCCGCGCTACCAAGAGGCGCTGGCGGACATGAAGCGGCCCGAGGCGTGCCACAACTGCCACATCCCCGCGCCGCTGCACCCGCAAGCAGCCGATGGCAAGCCGCCGCAAAAGCCCGCGACGCGTCCGCTCGCGAGCGCCGCCGCCGACGCACCGCGCATGGACGCCGACGTGCACTACGGCGTCTCGTGCGCCACCTGCCACGAAGGGAAGGACGGCGTGATCCTCGGGCCGCGCGGCGGTCCCACCGATGCCCATCCCACGCAGAAGGACGACAGCTTCACCGACGATGGAGCGGATCGGCTGTGCATCAGCTGCCACGCCACCTCGGTCGGCCCGGTGGTGGGCGTAGCCAAGGACTTCGTCGACACGCGCCAGCGCCAGACGCATGGACTGTCATGCGTGGGTTGCCACATGCAACCGCTCGAGCGACCGATCGCCGCCGAGGAAGGCAAGCCCGCGCACCCCTCGCGCTCGACGCGCAGCCACGCGCTGCAGACCCCGCGCGATCCCGCGTTCGCCGCGCGCGCGTTCGCGATCACCGTCGAGCCGCAAGGCGCGGACGGGTTCCTCGTGGCGCTGGCGAACACCACTGGACACCGCGTGCCGGGCCTCGTCGGCCGCGAGTTCCTCGTCGACGCCATCCTGCGCGATGCCAGCGGCGCCGAGCTCGCGCGCGAAGAGCTGGTGGTCGATCGCGGCTCGGCCATCCCCGCCGATGGAGCCGCGCGCCTCGAGCTGCCCACCAAGCCCGGCGCGCGCGAGGTGCTGGTCGTCGTGCGCCACCTCGGGCCGGGCATGGACGATCCGATCGAGATCAAGCGCGAGTCGATCCGCCTGCCCTGAGCCCCGAACCTGATCGCGCCATCCCCGGCGCCCTCCCGCTCGGGGGGGGGGTGCGCGCGAGCGCGCCCTGGGGCAGGCCCCGCATAGCGACTGGCATGGTTGTGTAGGGTCGCAACGGCAAGCGCATGGCCGGGGTGGCCGCTGCGACAA